>JBAULD010000262.1:0-2080 GCA_049578005.1 Polyangiaceae bacterium | reverse complement strand
GCTTGGGAGTCGACGCGTGGTGGCTGGACGCGTCGGAGCCGGAAATTGTCGAAGGCGACTCGAATGCGACGGGCAGTGGCCCGTTCTCGAGCGTTGCCTCACAAATCGCGACCAACACGGCGCACATGAATCCCACGTATCTCGGCACCGGCGCCGCGATGCACAACGCCTATTCTCTGGTCAACAGCCAGGCGATCTACGAGGGGCAGCGCGGCACGGCGCCCAATCAGCGGGTCTTCATCTTGACGCGCAACGGCTTCGCCGGCCAGCAGCGCAACGCGGCCGTGACCTGGTCAGGGGACATCAGCTCGACATGGACGGCGATGGCCAAGCAGATTCCAGCCGGGTTGGGGTTCGCGATATCGGGTATGCCGTATTGGACGCTGGACAGCGGCGGGTTCGCCGTTCCGGGCCGCTTTGGGGGCGATGACCCGACGGAGACCACGCCTACGGCCGCCAACCAGGCCGAGTGGTACGAGCTCAATACGCGCTGGTTCGAGTTCGCGACATTCCTGCCCATCATGCGCGTTCACGGGCAGTTTCCCTATCGCGAGATCTACCAATTCGGCGGCTATACGAGCCCTGCCTATGCGGCAATGCTCAAGTTCGATCAAACCCGCTACCAACTCCTCCCCTACATCTACTCGGTCGCCGGAAACGTGGTCCAGAACGCGGGCACGATCATGCGGCCGCTCCTCATGGACTTTCCTTCCGATCCGGTGTCGACCGAAACCAGCAACGAATACATGTTCGGACCGGCGTTTCTCGTCACTCCAGTCACCACGTACCAGGCGACGACCGCGTCCGTGTATCTCCCCCCCAGCGCCGGATGGTACCTATTCTGGGACGGCTCGTTCCAGGCAGGGGGCAAGACCATCACTGCGCCGGCACCGTTCGACGCCATGCCCGTCTACGTCCGCGCGGGATCCATTGTCCCCGTCGGGCCTCCTCTGCAATATGCGAGTCAGATGCCCGCCGATCCCATCCGGCTCTATGTGTATACCGGCGCGGACGGATCGTTCTCGCTCTACGAAGACGACGGGCTATCGTACGGCTACGAGAAGGGTTCTTTCACGGTGATCCCAATCACCTGGACCGATGCGACGAAGACTCTGACCATCGGCGCCCGTCAGGGGTCTTTTACGGGGATGCTCGCGAACCGAACCTTCGACGTAGTCCTGATATCGCCCACGAACGCCGTCGGCTTCTCCCCGACGGTGACGCCGACCTTCAACGCCACGGTCAGCTATACCGGGGCGGCGGTCACTCCGACGCTTCACTGACTAGCCGACAGGGGCAACGCGCGTCGAGGCTTGGGAAGTGGGGCGAACGCGTTCGCGTAGGCTCGGAATGAGCCGCCCTCGTTGACGGCTTCGATGACGGCGAGCCCCTCTTGCTCCCCGCCTTGGGCCAGGATGTATTCGACCCACGCCCATCGCGCGCTCGTCGCGCGCACGTCCGCTCGCCCCTTGAGGCCGCGGCGCAGCCGGGCGAGACGCGCGTCGACGACGCCGATGCCGGCGAAGGGCTGCCCGTCGAGCGGGGTGTTGCGCTTCGCGCAGAACGGCGCGATTCCGAGAGCGACCGGAACGATCCTAGACAGCTCCGTCGTGAGCACGACGCATTCGTCGACGTCGGCGTCGGTTTCGCCGGGAGTTCCGATCATCAAATAGGCCTTCAGGCGTTCCATGCCGTGTTTCTTCGCGAGCTCGGCGCACCGTACGAGGTGCTTGGGGCGCGCGCGGCGCTCGAGCGTGTCGCGAATCCGTTCGCTCGTGCCGTCCATCGCCGTCGTCAGCGTGCGGTACCCGACCCGCGCCAGCGCAGCCACGAAATCTTCGTTCGACGCTAGCCGGTCGGGGCGCAGCGAGGAGAGCCCGACTTCACACCCGCGATCGGCCAGCGCGTTCACGATCGAGACGATCTTCGGGTGATCGCTCACCGCAGCCCCGACGAGACCCACCCGCTTCGCGTCGCGCGGGATGGCATCGAGAACGACGTCTTCGGGCACGATGCGCATCCCCCCGTTGGTGCTGCGCCGCATGACGCAATAGGTGCAGCCGCGCGAGCAGCCGCGTTC
>JBAULD010000261.1:0-1755 GCA_049578005.1 Polyangiaceae bacterium | reverse complement strand
GCGTTTGCGCTGGCGACACGTCCGCCGGCATCAGGATACGCCGCGCCGACGTCTTGAGTCCCACGACGTTGCCGACCGACACGCTCACGATGTTGAATAGCGCGACGGCTACCTGCTCACGCGTGGTGCTGGACGACATGGGCTACTGATTCGCAATCGCGGAGGAGACGGCGGCACGTATGGCCGCAAGCACGGCCGGTCGCTGCTCGTCGAGCGTCGAGCGCAGAAACGAGCGCTGGGGGAACGTCGCCTGGTGCTCGCGCACCGACTGTGTGAACGACTTGCCGAGCCGGCTCTCGACGCGCCGGTCGTGCGACGGAATCGTGAACGTCCCGCCGTACTCGTGCACGTACCCGTAGCGGACCTTCGTGCCGATGCGGCCGATGATGTCCGCCGGCTCGTCCACGAACTCCGTAGCCGTGTCAGCGCCGCCGACGTTGATTGACGACGCAAGTACGCCAGTGCGCCGGTGCAGCGGGTCGCCGGAGAGCTTGCCCGTTACGACGGCCGCCTGGAGGCGGAACCATTCGCGCTTCAGCGCGTTGACGACGGCGCCGCGAAGCGTGGTCGGAAGGCGCTCCAGCTTGAGAACGATCGCGCTGTCGCCGGTGACGGAGCCTTCGATCATGTCACACAGTCCAGTCCAAGAGGGTCCACGCTTCTACGCTACCGGTTGCGACGGCGACGTAGTCGCCTCCGTTGTAGGTACCGTTCGCGCTGTCGACCGCGATTCGCGGCCCGTTATCCACAACCGCGCCGCCGACGTTCGCGGGCGGAGTCGGTAGCGACGTGGGCCGCTGCCGCGATTGCAGCACGCGGCCCATGCGCTCTTCCGCGCGCGCGTACCGAGCCTCGCGCTCTTTGCCGTTCGCCCGGACATACTCCGGGTAACGGTCGAACGCGTAGACGATCGCGAACTCGAGCGCGCAGCCCTTGAGGAAGATGTCCGCGCCAAGCCCTTGCGCGCTCTGAATGTCCGGGCCGTACTCGGGCACGAGCCACGACAGGACCTCTTGCTCGGCCCGCTCGATGACGCTCGCAACGATATCGAGGTTGGTCGCCCCGGTCGTCGGGTCGTCGAAGATGGCCGAGAACGTGGCCGTGCTGAGGTTGTTCGTCAGGTCGGTCTGCTCGAGCCAAATGCCGGCCATGCTTCACCTCTCGTCAGATTCGCGATTCGCGAAACGCCGCGCTCGACACGCGGCGTCTGCCTCAGACCGTGCGCTGCGCGTTGCGCTCTTTCAGCGCCTCGCACCGCGCGTAGTCCCATGCTCGCTTCGAGCGGTCGGACTCGTCCCACACTTTGCCGACGCGGGACGGTCGCGCGTTGAGCGGCTCGACAATGTCGTTGTCGAGCATGAATGCCGCGTCGACGTGGTCGAGCTCTACCTCGTCCCCCATCTCCGCGTAGACCTGCGAAGGAAGGTGCGGGTTGATTTGCCCGTCCGGCAGTAGCCGCTGCTCGATGGGGACCGCGATGGGGACCTGCCCGTGAATGATTCTGTACTTCCCGCCAAGTGCGCGCTCCTCGGCGCTCTTACGTCCTTCGCTGACTCTCGGCGTGTGCTTGAGCAGCCTGGCGATCGGCCTGTTGTACGACGCAAGGATTTGCGCCGTCGCTTCGTTCGGGTCGATCGCCGTGGTCTCGCTCGTGGTGGTGTCGTTGCTCATCGTTTCTGTCCTCCTTTTTGGGTCTGTTGCGGGGTAGGCGCAGCCGAAAGCGTGGGCTGCGCCGATGGCACGACCGGCGTGGCC
>JBAULD010000260.1:0-1966 GCA_049578005.1 Polyangiaceae bacterium | reverse complement strand
TTATGAAGGTGGCCGTGCTGCCGACCCGTTCGTCGTCCCCGATTCACTCTCGCGATTCGGCGCGTCTCCGGCGAGCGCAGCACGCGTTGCGGCTGCTTGCAGACGCGACTTCGATTCTTTCGGAGACTTTCGACTGCGAGACAGCCCTCGTCAGGCTGGCGCGGTCCCTGGTGCCTTTCCTGGGCGAAGTTTGCGAGATCGAATTGCTCGATGGCGGCGAGCTTAGGACGGTGGCCGTGGCGGGGGATGCGCCGGAGAGACTCGAACTCTCGACGAAGTCGCCGGTATGCCCCTCTCCCGTCGACGGCGAAAGGGTCCAGGCCCGCGTCGCGCGCACCGGGCGGACCGAGCTTCTGACCGAAGGGTCCGATGCGGCGGCCCCCCCGGAGGCGGCCGCGCCGACCCGCGCATCGATTCTTCGCAGACTGGGCGTGCGTTCGCTTATCGTCGCTGGGCTGAACGTACGGGGGCGGACGTTTGGCGTGATGACCCTCGGGTCGCCGAGGCGCGCGTACGATGCGAGCGACCGTGAGCTCGTCGAGGAGATCGCGTCACGTGCCGCGCTTGCCGTCGAGCAAGCGCTCCTGCGCCGCGAGGCCGACGGGCTGCGCGTGCGCATGCGAATCACCGCCGATGCGTCTCGCGCGCTCGCCGCGAAGCTCGACGTCGAGGGGGTCGCCCGATCGTTTGCCGAGGTCATGGGCTCGGGAATTCTCGTCGCGCTCGCCTCACCTGACGGTTCGTTCGTCGTGCGTGCCTGCACTTCGACCGACGAGAGTGTCGAGCGACACTTGCAGCCCCTCATCGGTGTCGCCCTCGGACTGCAGCCCGGCACGATCTCGGAAGAGGTCTTGCGGCGTCGGGAACCGCAGGTCCTCGGCCGGTCGGCGGTCGAGCGTCTGCGCCCCCCGTTCTCCACCCTGGCGACGGAGCTTGGACTCGGTAGCCTGATCGTCGCGCCGCTGCTCGTGCAGGGCCGCGCGATCGGGATCATGAGCGCGTTTCGGGCCATCGAGTTCGAAGCCCTGGGACGCGAAGACCTGAGCCTCGTGAGCGAAATCGCCGATAGCGCTGCGGTGGCGTTCGAGCGGGCTCGCCTCT
The DNA here is from genome assembly GCA_049578005.1 of Polyangiaceae bacterium. Lineage (GTDB taxonomy): Bacteria > Myxococcota_A > Polyangia > Polyangiales > Polyangiaceae > Palsa-1150. Next base: position 865 of record JBAULD010000260.1, on the reverse strand, counting down.
TCGAGGAGCAGCTGCGAACGACAGGACGCCTTCGGCTGCTGGCGGACGCAGGCACTCTCCTCGCGCAGTCTCTCGAAGTGGACCCGACGCTGACGAATCTCGCGCGGCTGGCGGTGCAGTGGTCTTCTCACGTCTGCGCGGTGAGCCTCCTCGAAGACGGCCACGTCACGTCGGTGGCGGTGGCGGCGGCCGACGCCCATCGGGAGGTGGCCTGCAGAGAAGCAATCGAGCGATATCGCAGCGCGAAGTGCGCTCCGCCGGCCCTGCGCGGGCCGCTCGAATCCGGCTCGTCCGTGCTGATTCGGGCCGTAGGCCCGGAATTCCTGCGGGACCTCGCGGCGGACGAGGAGCATTTTCTGGCGCTGACCCGACTCGGGCTCGGATCGATGATGATTACTCCGCTGATTGCGCGGGGTCGCCCGCTGGGAGTCCTGTCGTTGGCGCGCACGGATGGTCCGGCCTACGACGACGACGATCTCGCGATGGCCGAAGAATTGGCGAGGCGCGCGGCGCTCGCCGTCGACAACGCCCAGCTCTTCCGCCGCGCCACGGAGGCCGTGGCCGTACGCGACGAGTTTCTCGCGATCGCCAGCCACGAGCTGAATACTCCCCTCACGCCGCTGAAGATGCACATCGACAGCTTGCGCCGCGCGAAGTTTTCTCCCAAGCGAACCGCCGAGAAGCTGGACGGCGCCTCGCGCCAAGTGACCCGTTTGGCGAAGCTCGTGAGAGAGCTGCTCGACGTATCGCGAATCAGCGGCGGCAGACTTCGAATCGAACCGGAGCGCTTCGACTTGGGCGAGCTTGCGGCGGAGATCGTTCGACGCATGTCCGATGATGCGCAGCGTGTAGGGAGCCGCTTGTC
>JBAULD010000259.1:0-14473 GCA_049578005.1 Polyangiaceae bacterium | reverse complement strand
CCCCAGCCCACCCCCACGACCTCCTCCTCCCCAGAAAAAGATTCCGCTGCCGAACCGCAGACGGATGAGAACGATGACGATGAAAACGAGGACGGCCCCGATTGTAAGGAAGGTCATCGGGGGATCGAGATGCTGAGACTGCCCCGGGACTGCGTCGAGCGCCTCCATGATCCCGTCGATGCCTGCGCCGATCGCGCCTCGATAGCTTCCTTCCCGAAGCTTTGGGGCAATGCGATGCTCGATAATGTCGCTGGCCTGCAGATCGGTGAGCTGTCCGCCCACACCCTTGCCGGTCTCGATGCGGATCCGCCTCTCCTGCGGAGCGATGACCAGGAGCACGCCATTGTCGAGTTTGTCGCGGCCGACACGCCACGTGTTGAACGTTTGGTACGCGACGTCCTCGATTGTTTCGCCCTGCAACGAACCGACGACGAAGACGGCGATCTCTCTTCCGGACTCGTCCATGGTCCGCGTCAGGCGTTGCTCGAGAGCCGCGCGATCTTCTGGCGACAGGACTCCCGCCGTGTCAGTCACGTGCCCCTGGATGGGCGGAACGACGAACGTGCTTGCGACTGCACCGGCGCTGGCAAAAAGAATCGCCAGTGCGGCGATGGCGGCGAGCAACAGCGAGCGCATCAGAACGACACCTTCGGAGCGACCATCGATTCGGGAGTCGCGGAAAAGTACGCGCGAGGTTTGAACGTCCGGCCCGTGGCGCGATTGACCACTTGCCCGCGCACGTGGCCCAGCTCGGCGTTGAAGTCGGCGACCGCAGCGTTGTATTCCTCGCGCGACCGGAGGATTCGGTTCTCGGTGCCCTCGATCTGGATCTGCAGATCGTGAAATGCCGCGTTGGCCTTGAGGTCGGGGTACTGTTCCTGGACTACGAGAAGGCGCGATAGCGCGCCTTTGAGCTGGTCTTGGGCCTTCGCGAACGCGGCCATCTTTTCAGGGTCTTCGAGATCCTCCGCTTTCAACGTGAGGCTCGTGGCGGCGGCGCGGGCCTGGGTCACTTGCGCGAGCGTTTGCTCTTCGTGCTTGGCAGAGCCGCGGACGACCGCGACGAGGTTTGGTACGAGATCGGAACGGCGCTGGAGCTGCGCCTCGACGTCCGCCCATTTCTGCTGGCAGACCTGGTCTTTGTTGACGATGACGTCGTAGCTCTGGCATCCCGCTACGAGGGTGATGATTGCGAGTATCGGGAGAAGGATCCGGAGCGGCATACTTGCTCTTCAGCACGATTCGGGCCACCGCGGCATCCCTAAGCGTCAGATTTTTTCGTCGACCATACGGATGGCGCCACAAGGGCATTCGGTCGCGCATATTCCGCAGCCCTTGCAGAAATCGAGATCCACGCGAAAGCCCCTACCCGGACCCTGTTTGACGATGGCGTTGTCGGGGCAAACGCCGTAGCAGTTGTCGCATTCGAAGCAGTTGCCACAGGAAAGGCAACGTCGGGCTTCGAACAAGGCGTTTTCGGAGTCGAGGCCCGCGTGCACCTCGGCGAACGTCGTGCTTCGGCGAATGCTCTCGAGCGTCGGCTGAACGGTTCGATCCGCGTCGGTGTAATACCACGCGTTGATGTTCTCGTAGCCCGCAAGCTCGTGACGCGGGGGGGGCATCCACGCGGATCCTCGGAGGTAGGCGTCGATGTTTCGAGCGGCCTTCTTGCCGTGACCCGTCGCGATCGCGATCGTACGCTGCGACGGTACCATGTCACCCCCGGCGAATAGCCCGGGCTGACCTGTCATCATCCGGTCGTCGACCTCGACGACCCGGTCCACGACGCGGACTCCGTCCACTCTTTCCAGGATCGACAGGTCGACGTTCTGGCCCACGGCGAGCACCAGAGTATCGGCTTCGATCGAGTCGAACTCGCCGGTGGCGTGGAGCTTGCCGTCCGCGTCGAGCTCCATCCGCTCGATGACGAGCTTGCCTTCGTCGAAGCGTTGAATCGTGCGGAGCCAACGGATTTGAATTCCTTCCTCCGTCGCTTCCTGGACCTCGAAGGCGTGCGCGGGCATTCGGTCCGCAGATCGACGATAGATGATGCACGCCTCCTCGGCTCCTAGACGCTTGACCGTCCTCGCCGCGTCGAGCGCCGTGTTGCCGCCACCGTAGATCGCAACTCGCCGGCCGATGCGAGGCGATTGTCCCGCCTCGACGTCCCGCAAGAGATCGACCGCATCGAGGATTCGGGTGGCGTCGCTTGTCGGGATTTCCACGCGATGCCCGAGGTGTGCGCCGATGGCGGCGAAGCAAGCCCCGAACCCCCCCGTCTTCATTCCCCCGAGCACGTCGGTCACAGGCGACCCGCACTCGAGCCGTACACCCAGATCGAGAATGCGCGCGATCTCGGAGTCTAGAACTTCGCGTGGAAGTCGATATTGGGGAATGCCATAGCGCATCATGCCGCCGGCGCGAGGAAGCGACTCTCGGATCGTCACCGAGTGGCCCATGAGCGCGAGGTGGTAGGCCGCGGAGAGCCCGCTCGGCCCGGCTCCCACGATGAGCACGCGCTTTCCCGTTGCGGGAGCGGTGCCCGCGAAGCGCCATGCCTCCTTGATGGCGAGGTCGCCGAGGAAGCGCTCGACCGCATGGACCGAGACCGCTTGGTCGAGTTTGCCGCGATTACACGACGTCTCGCAGGGGTGGTAGCAGGCCCTGCCCATGACGGCCGGGAGCGGGTTGTCTTTGACGAGGACTTCCCAAGCGGCTCGGTAATCGCCCTGCTCCGCGTGGTAGAGCCACCGCTGAATGTTTTCGCCGGCCGGGCACGCGTCGTTGCATGGCGGAAGTCGGTCGACGTATTCGGGGCGGCGCGTCCGCCATGATCCCGTGTGGTTTGCCCGGCTCGACCCTTCGTCGAGCGTGATGGCGAACGGCTTGTTCATTCTTGTCCCTCCGACGGTAGGAGGCGAAAGCGTTCGATGTTGTGGTCGGCGATCGCTTGCAACTTGGCCACCCGCTCGGTGTCGAGGGCGTTCGCGGCAAACAGGTGCGCAAATCGCTTCTGGCACCTCAGGTACGCGTCCACCGGCTGACGCTTGCGAATGGGCGTGCTGCGCGTGAATTCGCCGTGCTCCGCCTCGAAGAGGGGATAGAGACCGCACTGCACCGCAAGTCGCGCGACACCGAGCGTGGCGTCGGTCGCTGTCCCCCACCCGAGCGGACACGGAACGTGCACGTGGATGTATCGCGCGCCGTGCAGCGCCATCGCTCGCACGACCTTTGCCTCGAGATCGTGCAGGTCGGCGACGCTCGCGGTCGCGACGTACGGAATTCCGTGGGCCATCGCGATGAGTGGAACGTTCTTGCCCTGTCCGAATTCGTTGCCGGGAGCTGGGCCGATCGCCGGCGTCGTTGCCGTGCGGGCAGCCGGCGGTGTCGCGCTCGAGCGCTGCACGCCGGTATTCATGTAGGCCTCATTGTCGTAGCAGACGTACAGCACGTCGTCGTTGCGTTCGAACATCCCGGATAGACACCCGAAACCGATATCGGTCGTTCCACCGTCGCCTCCCTGGGCGATGACGCGGACCGGCTTGCCCTTCACTCGCATGGCTGCGGCGACGCCGGTCGCCACGGGGGCTGCATTTGCAAAGAGCGAATGCAGCCAAGGAAGCTGCCAGGCCGACTCAGGGTATGGCGTGGTGAACACTTCGAGGCAGCCGGTCGCGTTGACCGCGACGAGATTCCCGGACGTGGCACGCATCGCCGCGTCGAGTACCCAGCGCGCTCCGAGCGCTTCGCCGCAGCCCTGACACGCACGATGACCGCTCGTCAGCGCGTTGCTCCGGTCGATCGATGCCTGCACGGTCCGCGAAGCCGCGTCGAGAAGGCGATTGCCCACTGTGAGCGTCCCAGTCTGGTAGAACTTGATGCGCTGGTCGGTCATCCGATCCTCCGCATCGACGGGCCCGCGTCTCGGATCAGGTTCGAGGCCGTCGGACCGGACCGGCGCTTCTCGGCACCGCGAGCGACCTCTCGCTCGATGAGCCTCCAATCGAGATCCAGCATGTGTAGCTCGTCGAGCGTGGCAGAGTGCGCGGCGGCGAAGACCCGGGCGAGGGAAGTCCGAGTGATCGCCCGCCCGCCGAGCCCCGCGATGACCGTGTGCACCATCGTCGGCTCTCCCCTCAAAGCCATGCGGACGTGCGAAGCGAGCACGCCGCCCATGCCCAGCGCGAGGTTTTTCTCGACGACGACGATGCGTTTGGCGCCGCGAAGAGCAGCGCGTAAGGCTTCCCCCGGAAAAGGACGGAACGCGCAGAGGTCGACCGCACCAATCGCAATGCCCGCCGTACGCATGTCGTCGACCACTTCTTCGATGGTCCCGTTGACCGAGCCCATGGCGACGACGATTATCTCGGCGCCTTCGGTGCGGTACGGCCGCAAGAGTCCGCCCGACGAGCGGCCAAACGCCGCGGCGAACTCGGCCGCTATGTCCGGGATCATCTCGAGCGCGCGCAGCTGCTTGTGGTGTGCGAGCCAGCGCACTTCGGCGAACGCCTCCGGTCCGACCATCGCCCCGATCGTCACCGGCTCGGCCGGGTCGAGCGTTTGAACGGGTTCGTACGGGGGAAGGAACGCGTCGACTTCTTCTTGGCTCGGAACATCGACACGTTCGAACGCGTGCGTGAGAATGAAGCCGTCCACGCACACCATCACTGGACAGCTTAGCGACTCTGCCAGTCGAAACGCCTGCACGTGGAGGTCGGCCGCTTCTTGGTTGTCCTTTGCGAAGAGTTGAATCCAGCCGGCGTCGCGCATCGACATCGCGTCCGAGTGGTCGTTCCAGATATTGATAGGCGCACCGATGGCGCGGTTGCCGAGTGTCATGACGACAGGAAGCCCCAAGCCGCCAGCGTTGTAGACGGCCTCCGCCATGAACAAGAGGCCCTGGCTCGAAGTCGCCGTGTAGGCCCGGGCGCCGGCGGCAGACGCTCCGATGGCGACGCTCAGCGCGGCGAACTCGGACTCTACGTTGATGAACTCGCAGGGGCTTAATCTCCCTTCGCGCACCAACTCGCTGAGTGCCTCCACGATGTGGGTCTGGGGCGTGATCGGGTACGCGCAGATCACTTCTGGACGGCACAGCGAGACTGTCTCTGCCATTGCACGCGATCCTTCGATTTGTTTCAGCATCGGGCGGCCTCGCTCGAACTGGTCAGACTGGCGTGGGCGGCGCGCGCGGCGGCCACGTTGGCGTCGGCGACCTGCGGTTGAAAACGCGAGCGCAGCGCCTCCTCGAGGGAGCTCAAGTTCACGATGCCCGTGAGCGCAGAAAACGCGCCCAAGAGGCCCGCGTTCGGCACAGGTTTACCGGTGTGCCTCAGCGCGATCTCCGTGGCCGCGACCGTTTGCACGTGTTCCCGCGGAAGGCGCGCCACGAGGTCTTCGAGTCCCAGTTCGGCGAGGCGCTTGCCGGTATTGACGAGAACGTAGCCTCCCTCACGCAAGCCTTGGAAAACCTCCACGCTGTGCAGGAGCGTGGCGTCTTGAATGAGGACGGCGTCCGGTTCGACGACGGGCTCGCGGAGCCTAATTCGCGCGCGGTCGATGCGGCAAAACGCCATGACCGGAGCGCCCATGCGCTCGGACCCGAAGCTTGGAAATGCCTGTGCGAATTGGCCTTCGTAAAACGCGGCGACCGACAGGAGTTCCGCGGCCGTAACCGTGCCCTGGCCTCCCCGGCCGTGTAGGCGAACTTGGAACATGAGGACACCCTTCCCAGTCAGTGGTCCCGTGCCGTGGCGGGGTGAAGCGTCTGGTCTGCGGCCTTCTGGGCGTTGTATTCCGCCTCCAGGCGATGCCGCGCGACCGTCACGACATGGGATAGATCGGTATTTGGGGGAATAGCGTCTTCGGCGACCTTCAATCGGTCGCTTAGCCCATGCAACATCCCAGCCCATGCGAGCGCGTCTCGTTCTCGTGGCGTCGATGCCAACGTTCCCACTGGGTAGCCTGCGGCGGCGGCTGTTTCGCTCAAGAACTTGAGCCACGTTCCTGGGACCAGCTTGGTCGTGGCGTCGCGGGGTACCTCGGGGACATCGACTCCGAAGAAAATGTGGAATTCGTCGGCTACGGCATAGAGCTTCAGGTGCTTTGGGAGACCACGCGCAAGTTCGACCCGGTCGAGGACGCACAGGAGCGCGAGCGCGTGCGCTTCCTCGGTCAGTCCGCCGATTCGAACACTCACAAGCGCATCGAGCTTCTCATGTGCGCGCAAAGGTACGACCGCGTCGATTTCGTCGGCCGTCAGCTTCTCAGGCTCGCGGTCGAGGTCGCGTTTCACTCGGTCGGCCGCGCGACGCGCAAGCATCAGCTCCTTTTCCTCATCCGCGAGCGCGGAAGCCAAGCGGACCAACGCATCCCGTGACGAGCCATCCAGGTGCTCGCTCCTCGCTGTCTCGTCGACCTTCGCCAGGACATCGGCGACCGCGTTCCTCTCGAGCGCACGGAGCTGCTCGTAATGCGTCTTGTCTTCGGCTCCGCCCCAGGTCCGCCTCTCGAGATCGTGACAGCGCGCTTCGATGCCCTTCTCCTTGATGACGGCCTGTTCCCCGAGTGCGTCTGCCCAAGGGCCCCCGAACCAGCACCCGGCCGCAGCCATCACGAGTCTGTGGGCCTCTCCATATGCTTCGGACGGCATCGGTTCTGCGCGGGAAGGCGACGTAGCTGCCGGGGTTTCCACAGGCGGCGACGATTTCGGCTCCGCCCCCGCCGGGACCTTCGCGGGAGCCTCGCAGTATGCAGAGAGAATGGCGGCGACACATGCGCCGGCAGACCAGGCGGATAAATGCGGACGATCCATGGCCCGAAGTCCCCATGCGAACGGTGCGCCACGCGGGTCCGGAGCCTCGCGCGTTAGGCTTGCGCGCGCCGGAGGCGAACACTCGATTTGGCCGCGCGCAAAGACTGCACCTGGACGCAGAGTTCACTCCGCGGTCCTGTGTGGCGGCCGCGAGCGCACCAATCCAAATGACCGCCCAATCCTGGCCCGCGCAAATGGCCCGGGGCCGCGCGGCGGCGGGACAGTCAGTTTTGTTCTTGGAAGAGCTGAAGAACTTCCGCTGCGCTCAATGCGCGACTGTAGATGCGGAATTGGTCCACCTTCCCATCGAGGTACGGATCCCCGGTGAACTCCGACCGTCCTATCCAGTCTTGCGTCGTGGAACCGAGGTTCGACGGATTGAGGGTCATGGCGGCATTTTTGGCGCTCTGGACGCCGTCGATGTAGAGGATTCCGTTCGTCCCGGTCAACGTGACGCAGAGGTGGTGCCACGTGCCGACGGTGAGGGCAGCTGCGCCATCGAGTACTTGTTCCGTCGCAACACCACCCGTCGAAATGGCGAACTGCGGAGTGCCGCCTGGCGTTTTTGGCGTCAGGAACATGTAATCGGTCCCTCCGCCCGTGCCAAAGTCGAAGATATGCACGTGCGGGGCGGGCGCGGCGCTCAAATAGAGCCACGTGGAGACGGAGAATGAGGGGAGGTCGCTCACGATGCCCGGGGGCAGATTGACATATTGATTGGTGCCGTTCATCGTGGCCGCATTATCTTGCAAACCTGGAGAGAAAGTCGCGCCTTGCATCGTCGCCGTTTGGTTGTTCCCCGAGGCATCGGCGGAGGTCGTCCCGCTCGACTCTGCAAACGAGTAATAGGCCACGAGACCCGCGCCGAGACCGCTATCGTCGGAGGTCGCGTCTGCGCCTCCGACCTCCGCGGCCGCGTCGGCGGACTGGATAGCGGCGGCGCTGTCGATGGCGGCCTCGGGCGCCTGGGCATCCGGGCCCGTCATGACGGTGGCGTCGGCAACACTGACGAAGGTGGCGTCGTCGACGAGTATCGCCTCGGATGACGTGTCGAGGACGTTGGAGTTGGCGCCCTCTCCGTCGGCGGTGGCGTCGGCGGCCGAAGTAGCGGTTGCACTCTCCGCATCGTCGGCATACCCCGGGCCGTCGTCCCCGGCGTCGTCGTTGCCCGCGTCATCGGCCGCTAGGTCCGGGCCAGCGTTCTCGCCGCCATCGCTCTCCCCCTCGATCTCCCCGCCCTCAGAACCTCCTACATCGAAGGCGCTGAGGTTGAACAAGAAGGAACAATGGCAAAGGCTCAGCAGCGCTGTACATCCAATTCCGCCGAGGACTCTCCGGAAGACCGTCCGCATTTACTCCAATCACTAACAATACCATCGATGGTAGCCCTTCCCAACCTGAGGTTTGGGCGAGATATCGCAAAAGGAGGGGCTTTTCCCACACCCTCCGCCTAGGCTGGCCCGAAGAATTCGGCATCGCCCACGAACAGCGCACGCGTTCGTGTACGCGTTCGAGACACGCCGGACTACGGAGCCATTGTATTCAGGGTGCAGGCTACCGACACGCTTTGGACAGCGATGCACGCGGCCGCATCGCTGCCGTCTGAAACGGTCAGAGTGATGGTCGGCGTTCCCGCGCTTGTGCAAGTGTACGTGGCGATCGGCGAGGTTGGGTTGGCCAGCGATCCGGAACTCGCAGTCCAGCTGTAGGTGAGCCCAGCGCTGTTCAGTCCTCGTGCCCCCGCGATCAACGTGAGCGATCCTCCTACGACGACGGTAGCGGGGATCATAGAAATCGAATCGATTGTGGGGCACTGGCTCGTCATCGCGTGGACGGAGATGGTTCCTGATTCGGGGGTCGCCCCCGAGCAGGCCAATGCGACCGGAACAGACGTCGTCTGATTCGCGATGACGGTGAATGCGCTTGAAGCGCCGGAGCAGGTAACCGAGTCGTCCGTCGATACGCCACTCAACGTGATCGCGTATCCGCCTCCTGCTGGAATCCCGCCGAGCAGCGCCGAGACCGTCGGGCTCATGGTTACGTCGATGGTCCCCGATTGTGTGAATCCACCCGGGCCGGTCAAAGTGTAGGTCACCGAATTGATGGTGATTCCGGGAGCCACCTGAAGGGCTACTCCCACGGTTCCTGTGTCCACGCTGGGCGAGTGATCCTCCACGGCGTTGGACGTCGCGTTACCGTTTTGCGACAGGGTGGCGTCGTGCGACGAGCAACCTGCAAGACCAAGCCATGTACCGACGCAAATAACGAACGACAGCGTGCCCATCGAGCGGCGCAAAGTAGTCTCCATCCAATGAGTGCTGGTTTGGTGCCGTTGACGACCCATGATTAAAGGCTTCTTCGATTCGGCCGACGGGTCCGGAGCCCGCCGGCGGCGAGCATCGCGATGCCCAAGCCAAGGATGCCCGACTGGGGCAGCGCTGGAACGGGAGGCGGTGAGATGCCCCCATCTCCTGCGTCCGTGCTTTCACCCGCATCCGTTCCGGCCTCCGAACTTCCGCCAGAATCCGCGCCAGCGTCCGGAGGTGTACCGGAATCCGTTCCCGCGTCTTCTTGAAGCGCGTCGCAGAGGATCGTGACAGTCCTGGTGCTCGCGGCGGCGTTACAGGCGTCTCCGGCGGGAACAGGCCCGTCGGCCACCACCAACACGAGCGGGACGGGGCCGGCCACGGTACAAGTGAATTTGGGGGTCGCGGAGGTCGGATGGTCGAACATTCCACTGGGCGCCGACCACGCGTAGGAAAGCGCACTCGGAACCGGGCCCGCCGCGCTCGACGTGAGCGAGACGGTACCCCCGATGGTCGTCTCCGCCGGGATCGCGGTGACATTGGTCACGTTGGCGCAGTTGAAGCTCGTGCCGTCCACCAGAGTAACTTGCGATCCCGACGTGACGACGCTGCAGGCCATTGCGACCGGCACCGGAGTGGTCACGTGCGACTGAATGGCGAACGACGCAGAACCCGTGCAGGTCACGCTTCCGTCTATCGCGGTGCCCGACAAGGCGATGCGGTAACCGGCGCCTGCCGGAATGTCGCTTGCGAGAAAGCTCACCGCGTTGGTGCTCGGGATGCTTACCGAACCGCTCTGGACGGCCGTGGTCGCATTGTTCGGTCCGGTGATGACCCATTGCACTACTTCAATGAGCTGTCCGGCGGGCAGCGTAAGCTGGGCGCCAACCGTACCGGATCCGTCGGGATTGCCCGCCGCGCTGCTCGAGCTCGTGGGCCTCGGCTCGCCCGAGCTGCTTGTGCCCTTGTTATGGTCCGAAGAGCAGGCAACCGAACCGATCGCGAGCGCAAGCGCGAGGGACGGGAAAACGGAATTCTTCACGACTGGCGATCTCCGCGAAGGGGGCCGGTGATGGAGGCGAGCCCGGCCAAGAGGATGACCAAACCCAGGAGTCCCGCCTTGTCGCCAAACGCGGGAACTGAAGTGCCGTTGGGGACGAAGACGTAAGCTGCGCCCGAGTCGCTCGTCGATCCAAACGCGCCGACGACGGCGGTCGTGGTTGTTGTGGCGACGGAATATCCGAAGTACTGACCGGTTCCGGGCGCCAAGAGCTCTTGCTGCGCCCATCCGCTGCCCGTGTTCGTGAATACGTACGCCGCGCCGGGCCCCTCGGGACCCCCCTTCTCGTAGGCGCCGACGACCGCCGTACTTCCGGCAAGAGCGACGGAGTAGCCGAAGAAGTCGTTGGTCGCACCATTTCCCGAAAGGAGCGTAGTCTGCTGAGACCATACCCCTGCGCTCTCCGTGAAGACGTAGGCGGCGCCGGTCCCGCCGTGGCCGTAAGCGCCGATGAGGGCAGTGTTCGTGTCCGCGGCGACGGAATAACCGAAGCGGTCGTTGGCCGTACCGTCCGACGCCGCGAGCACCGCCTGCTGGGACCACGTGCTCCCGTTCGTGGTGAGCACATAAGCGTGGCCGGCCTGGCTATTCGCTCCGTAGGCCCCGATGACGCCGGTCGTCGCATCGGGGCTCAGAGCGACCGAGAAGCCAAACGCTTCGCCAGCCGCCTGGCCGAGAAACTCTTGTTGCACCTGCCACGTTCCGCCCTGGTTGACGTACGCGTACCCCGCGCCCATCCCGCTGAACTTCCCAGGAGCTCCAACTAGCGCCGAACCGCCTCGAAGCGTCACCGCACAGCCGAAGCAGTCTTGTGCACTGCCGTCGCCCGATGTGAACTCTTGCTGCTGCGTCCAAACGCTGCCGTTTCGAGTGAACGCGTAGACATACCCCTGGTTGCTAGCGTGCCCTACGGCGCCGACGAGCACTGTGTTGCCGCTGACGGCGACGGAGTACCCGAACAGGTCTCCCGATGCGCCATCTGAAGCCGTGAGCTCCTGCTGCCGCGACCACGAGGTTCCCGTTCGAGCGAAGACGTAGACGGCGCCGTTGCCACCGTTGTCATTCCATGCGCCCACGATCGCCGTGTCGGCGTCGATGGCAACCGAATATCCGAAAAACGCATCGTTCGAACCTGACAGGGACGTCTGGACCGCAAACTGCGGGTTGCCAGACGCCCTCGCGTCCGCGGTCGCTCCGATGGTCCCCAGAAGGCACAAAACCGACAGCCGCACTACCTTCGCGGTCTTTTTCACGGGCATCTTCGCATTCACGATGAGTCGTCCTTCCCGGCTCCAGTGCAACCTTCGGACCTCCACCGCTCGGCGCTGCAAGAACGAGAAAAACCAACTGTCGGCGAGCACCCCGTCGCCGCGGGATGGGGACGGTCAGCGATGCGTTTCCGGAAAAGGCCGTCCGATTTTCGGAGCACACGACGGAGCCGCCGCCACGTGCGGAGAGCCCACGACCCTCCCTCCGAAATTCGAATGCTGTTTCCGAAAAGCAGGCGCGCCCGCGAGCCGATAGGACGCGGACAGCGGCGAGAAAATATGAAAAAAGACCGAGCGAATGGGCCGGGCCGACTTTTGCACTGGCGCGTGGCAGTCGTCACGCGACCCCATCCGCGGAGAATTCGAAATGAGAGCCATGTTCCGGAAGTCCCTCGTGCACAGAACCTTGCTCCTAGCCGCAGTCGGCGGAGTTTCAGTCGCCGGCGCTCAGGTCGTCGGTTGCTCGTCGCCCGGAGCGTCGCCGCTGGGAGGCTCTACGCCCGCTCAAGCGTCCGGCGCGGAGCCTGGTTCGGCGAGCGCAGACAATGCTGGTAGCGTTGGTATGGCGCTGACACTGCCGGGGGGCGCGGTCATCAATACCGTCAATTGGGCGGTCACCGGACCGAATGGCGGGTCGACCGTCGTGCAGACCGGTACCGTGAACGTCGGCAACAGCCAGACAGTCTCGTTCGTCGTCGGCGGGATTCCTGCCGGCGCCGGGTACTCGATTGCCCTGTCCGGTCAGTCGACCGACGGGAGCGTGACCTGCGCCGGCAGCGCGCAGTTCGCGACGACGGCGCGCACCACGACGAACGTGTCGGTCGCTCTCCAGTGCTCGACCCCGACGGCGGACGCCGGCTCGGCGCTCGTCAACGGGACGACGTTCAACTGCGCCGCCTGGAACTCGGCGGCTGCGAGCCCCGCCGAGACCACCGTCGGTAATTCGGTCAACCTCGCCGCGTCGGCCACGGGCCCGAATCCGGCCGGTCTCACGTACTCGTGGTCCACGACGGGCGGCACGGGCGCGGGTACGATCGACACCCCGACTTCGTCGACGGCGCATCTCACGTGCACCACGGCCGGGACGGTCACAGTCTCGCTGACGGTCGGCGACGGCCCCGTCCCTGACGGCGGGACGTGCAATCCCTCTGTGGCCACCACCACCCTGCAGGTGACCTGTGACGGCCACCTCGATCACGCGGCGGCGTTCGCGACCACGACCAAAATCAAGCACGTCATCGTCGTGTTTGGAGAGAACATCTCGTACGATCACTACTTCGGCACCTACCCCGTGGCCCAGAACAACCCGGGTGACACGCCGTTCACGGCCGCTCCGGGCACCCCGACGGGCAACGGCCTCACGACGCCGCTCGACCCAACCCACAGCTTCGCGCCCGTGACGGGCGTGAACCTGCTGACCAACAACCCGAACTTCACGAACGCGGCGAACGGAGCGGGCGCCTCGAATCCGTTCCGCCTCGCAGCGATTCAAGCCGCGACGAGCGATCAGGGGCACAACTACAATCCCGAGCAGAAGGCTTCCGACAACGGCGCGATGGACCTCTTTCCGGTCAGCACGGGAACGGCCGGACCGCCTCCGACCGCCGATAGCGGCGCGCCCCCGGCCGCTCAGACGAAGGGCCTGGTCATGGCGTATTATGATGGCAATACCGTCAACGCTTTCTGGAACTTCGCGCAAAACTTTGCGATGAACGATAACTCGTGGACGACCACGTTCGGCCCGTCGACCCCTGGCGCAATCAATCTAATCGCCGGTCAGACCAACGGCTTCGCGGCGACGAACAAGGGGGACGGCGGCGCATTCAGCACCAGCCATGCGATCCCCGACGGCAACGGGAACCTGACGCTGATCGGCGACACCGATCCGCTGGGCGACGTCTGCTCGACGGCGGCCGACCAGAACGCGATGCTCGGCAAGAACGTAGGCGATCTCCTGAACGCCAAGGGCATTACGTGGGGCTTCTTCGAGGGCGGGTTCGATCTCACCGTCACGAACGCGAACGGCACGACGGGCTGCGCCCGGAGCACCCCGCAAACGGTGCCCAACGCTGCTTCGATTTCGACCGATTACATTCCTCACCACCAACCGTTCCAGTACTACGCTTCGACGGCCAATCCGACACACGCGCGTCCCAGCTCGATCGCCGCAATCGGTACGACCGACGCCGCCAATCACCAGTACGACAGCCATGATTTCTTCGACGCCCTCTCCGCCGGAAACCTCCCTGCGGTCGTCTATCTCAAGGCCCCCGCTTTTCAGGATGGTCACCCGGGGTACTCCAATCCGGTCGACGAACAGAACTTCATCCTCAGCGTCGTCAACGCGGTGCAGGCGTCCCAAGAGTGGAGTTCGACGGCCATCGTCTTCAACTACGACGACTCCGACGGCTGGTACGATCACCAGGCTCCGCCGATCGTCAATCCCTCGTTCAGCACGGTGGCCGACGCACTCAATGGAACCGGCGTTTGCAACAGTGGGGCGCAGCAGAACGGACCTGCTCCCGCCACGCCGCTCCTCGGTGCCCCGCCGCCGGACGGCGGTGCCGCCCAGCCCGTGCAGGGGCGGTGCGGTTACGGCACGCGAGTCCCGTTCCTCGTCGTCTCGCCGTTCGCCAAGCGAAACTACATCGACCACACGCTGACCGACCAGACGTCGAGCCTCCGGTTCATCGAGGACAACTGGCTCACGAGCCAGCGCGTCCAGCCCGGGGGGTCGTTCGACAACATCGCGAACTCGATCACGGGCATGCTCGCCGGCGAATAAGTCTGCTGGACCAAACGGAGGCGGTCGTGCATGCTTCGCGGCCGCCTCTGGAGTTTTGTGAGCAATGATCGGCCGTCGGCGATTGCTATTAGCCACGGCGCTCGTCTTTCCGGCTGCGTGCCACCGGCGCTCCCGCTCGCACAGGCAAGCACGGGGGACCGGACTCGCCGCTCCCGTTCCCAAGCCCTTGCACCCCGACGCTCTGGCGCGGTTCGTCGATCCGCTTCCCGTTCCGCGGGT
>JBAULD010000258.1:0-3256 GCA_049578005.1 Polyangiaceae bacterium | reverse complement strand
GCAACGGCGCCACCGGCCCGACTTCGTCGCTGACCGTCAGCCCCAACGACGTCCGGCTCGCGGATCCGGACCCGACGACCGCGGCGTGTGCCATTTCGGGCGAAGAGCTGGTTCCCTTCCGGGTCCTCACGCGCCTGAACCGCGCGGAATACGACAACACCGCTCGCGATCTCCTCGGCGACACGACGCACTTCGCGCTGAACACGCTACCGACCGACTACGGCGACGGAGCCTTCGACAACAACGCCGAAGCGCTGACCATCGACCCGATGCTGGTGCAATCGTACCAGACGGTCGCCGAGACCCTCGCCGAGAACGCGATGGCCGCGAACTCGCCGGGCCGCGCGCTCATCCTCACGTGCACCACCACCGACACAGCGTGCATCACGAAGATCGCGACGAACTTCGCCGCACGTGCCTGGCGCCGGCCCGCGACGGCCACGGAGGTCACCAACCTCGTGGCGCTCTACACGGCGACGACCGCAGCGGGCTTCACGTCGGATCAGGGCATCCAGATGATGGTCGAGGGGGCGCTGACCTCCCCCAACTTCCTCTTCCGGCCCGAGATCGACTCGACGCTCGACTCCCAAAGCCAGCACCCCCTCGGTGCGTACGAGCTCGCGACCCGGCTGTCGTATTTCCTCTGGAGCTCGATGCCCGACGCCACGCTCGAATCCGCAGCTGCGGGGGGCCAACTCGCGACGCGCGCGGGGGTCCAGCAGCAGGTCGCCCGCATGTGGTCGGACTCGAAGGCCAGCGCGTTCGCGACCCGGTTCCCGGGCATGTGGCTCAATACACAGAACATCACGATCTCGAAGACGCCGGATCCGACGATCTTCCCCGCGTTCAACGCCGACCTGCAGACGGCGATGCAGAACGAGACCGCGGCCTACATGAACGAGTTCATCACGGGCGACGAGAACTTCTTCGACTTCATCGATGCGAAGTTCACGTACGTGAACCAAACGCTCGCGACGTTCTACGGAATTCCGGGAACGTTTGGTACGCAGATGACCCGCGTGGACCTCACGGGGAACACGGAACGGGGAGGCATCCTGACGCAGGGAGCATTCTTGACCGTGACGGCTGCCCCGGACCGGACCTCGCCCGTTCTACGGGGAGCCTGGGTCATGTCCCGCATTCTGGCCACGCCGCCTCCACCGCCGCCCGCGAACGTCCCGCCGATCTCGGCCGCGGTTCCGTCGGACATGATGACCTTCCGTCAGAAGATGGAAGAGCACGCGACCAATCCGGCGTGCTCGGGTTGCCATACGCTGATGGATCCGATCGGGTTCGGCCTCGAGAATTACGACGGTATCGGCACGTGGCGAACGACCGACAACGGGCTCCCGGTCGACTCGTCGGGCACGCTCGCGCCGGCCCTGTCGAACACGCCGAACGGGCAGGCGTTCAGCGGCGCGCTGCAGCTCGAAGCGCTGATCAAAGCCAACACCGACGTGCCCCCGGCCGTCGCCCAGTACGTGCTCTCGTACGCGCTCGGCAGGTCGGTTGCCCAATCGAGCGACCAGTGGGGAGCGGACCAGTGCGCCGTGAACGCCCTCGCCTCGGCGTTCCAGACGACCGACAACAGCCGCATGACGGCCTTCGTGTCGCGCATCGCGGGCACCGACGCGATGCGTATGCGCCGCGCGGCCCCATAATTCGAAGGACTCGGACGAAGCCAACTTTCTCGGGAGCGAACTATGTCGAACAGCACGCAACGGTGGGCCGATCGCAACCTCTTTCGCATGGGTCGACGATGGTTTCTGGCCGGAGCCGGCATTACGGTGGCGCTGCCTTACCTCGAGGCACTCGACCCGAAGAGGGCGTACGCGGCTCTCGGTACCGGGACACCCAGGCTGTTTCTCTTCCACAGTCCGGCCGGGGTGAACGTCACGACGTGGGCGCCCACGGGAACGGGAACGAACTTCACGCTGGGCACGACCATGGCCGCGGTCTCGGCGGCGAACCTTCAGAACCGGGTGACCATCGTCACGGGCCTGAGCGGCATCGGCGGTCCGCGCGGACATACGTGCGGAATCTCGGGCGTGCTCACCGGCGTGATGTGTCAGACCAACAGCACGACGAACGCGGAGTCGTTCGACCAGGTCGCCGCGACGACGCTCGGCGCGAACACTCCGTTTCCGAGCATCGAGCTCGGCACGACGCACAACACCGAGAACCCGAACGCCGAGACCGGGTACAGCACGGTCCTCAAGGACAATCTGAACTGGCAAAACGCGACGACGCCGCTCTCGCGCCAGATCATCCCGCTGACGGCGTTCAATCAGATCTTCGGGAACGTGCCGGCGGCTTCGGGCGCTGCGCCGGCAGCGTCGGGCACCGCGACGATGGCCGCGCTCAACGTCAAGGACGCGATGCGCAAGAGCATCCTGGACTACTCCCTCGCCGAGGGGACGACGCTGAGCTCGAAGCTCGGAACTGCGGACAACGTACGGCTGACGCAGTACTTGGACGGGCTTCGAGCGCTCGAGAAGCAGATCCAGACCACTCCGACCGTCGGGCAAACGGGAGTATGTACCCCGGGAACGGCTCCGGCTGCCGGCAAGCCGTCGGACATCCAGGCGCACGTCAAGCTGATGCTCGACATGATCGTCATGGCCTTCCAGTGCGACCTGACCCGCGTCGCGACGTTCGCCTACGAGCACACGACGACGGAGATCCAGCACACGTTCTTGGGCGTGACGGCCGGCTATCACAGCGGCGTAACCCATCACAACAACCAGCCCGCCGCGCTCGCGAACTACACAACCTGCAACGCATGGTTCGTGAAGCAGTACGTCTACGCGCTTCAGGCAATGGATGCGATTCCTGACGGCTCGTCGACGATGCTCACCAACGCCGTGACGATGCATTTCAGCGAGCTGAGTGACGGCAACTCGCACAGCAACGCGAACCTGCCGATGCTGATCTCCGGCACGGCAGGCGGCAAGCTTCAGACGGGGCGCGTCGTATCGGGTACCGGGCCTAACGAGCAGGCGCACCTGGCGATTCTTCAGGCGCTCGGAGTTCCGGCCACTTCGTTCGGGCGGGCGAAGGCGCCCCTCTCCGGCCTCCTCTCGTAGAAGGGCGGCGCTTTTCGCCGATACCGGCGCGAGGCCGGCGTCGGCTCGCTGCGGCGTGCTGGATCGTAGAAGGGCGGCGCTTTTCGCCGATACCGGCGCGAGGCCGGCGTCGGCTCGCTGCGGCGTGCTGGAGCACGCCTCGCTCGGCCTCCTTGGCCTCGCTTGGTCTC
>JBAULD010000257.1:0-15107 GCA_049578005.1 Polyangiaceae bacterium | reverse complement strand
TCCTTCAGTAGCGGTACTTCCACGCCATATCGAAGATGGTTGTGCCCTTGTCGCCGAGCGTCGTCTGCATCGAGTAGTGGCCGTGAAACCGCCAGTTGATGAGCAGGAGCGCGTCATCGGGATTGTCGCCGGGCGGCGGCACGCCCAGGCTGTACAGGACGCTCGCGCTGACGCGGCGGCTGAGCGCCACCTCGACCTCGGGTCGAGGGTTGCCCGGCTGCTGCGTATCGACGGACGTCTGAACCTCGAGGCCCCCGGTCACGCCGCTGATGGCCTTGTTGAGCCCTTCGGTCACGACGCCTCCCGCGACGCTCGCCGCTTGCGTCGTGCCGTTTCCTCCCTGTCCGGGGGGGGCGGACTCACCGAAGGTGCCGTCGGATGACCCGAACATCAGGAGCGAGAGGATCTGGGAATCGGTCAGCTTCGGTTGGGACTCGAGGGTGACCTTTCCCGTCTTCACGGGCCCGACGAACCTGGCGATGACCTTCGTCTGATCGGCGTCCGGTGCTACGTACTCCGCCGACGCGTGCACCAGCGGATTTTCGACCGGCTGTCCAGTAAAAGTGACCTTACTGTCTTCGATCTGGAAGCGCTTGCCTTGAAGCTCGACGTACCCTTGAGGGATACGGACGTCTCCCGAGATCGTCGTCGTGACCCCGCTGTCGATCGTCGGGCCCCCCGTCAGGTAGACCTTGAGCATCGTCCCGCGCTTCACCTCCAAGTCCGGTCCGAGGTGCGTGACGATGTGGATTGCCATCGGCGGCGAAGCGTTCGGCGTCGGATTCTTGGAAGGCGCAGGTCGCAGCGCCTGAGAGCCGTCGAAGGGGAGCCGCACCATCGTGCCATGCTTATCGAACATTCCCACGCTGATGGTGGGGTCGAGATCGGTGGACTCGACCGAGTGCCCCGTCGCATCGTCCAGGTCGACGTGGAGCGTGGGTACGTTCACATCGACATTCAGGCGCTTGCCGTCCTGCGACATCGCTCCCTTCACGTCGACGTTGCCCCACGCGCGACCGAGCGGCGTCCCTTGCATGGTGACGGGGATTTCGTCGCGCTCCCCGATTTTTAAGTGGGCCTCGGCGGACTCGACGTGAAAGCCATTCATGTTGGCGAGGGCTGTCGCCGTAAAGCGCCCCGACGTCGCGCGCCCCGAGAGCTCCTGGATTCTCCAGGTGCCCCAGGGGTGCATCGTGATGTTGGCTTTGAGGTCACGGAGCTCCTCGCCTACCACTGGAGACTCGACGACCCCTTTGTCGATGGCGATCTTGCCGTCGAGCGTGCCGTCGCGGAAGCCGGGCTTCACCTCGAGCGTGGCGTTCGCGGAGAGGACGCCGTCCAGCTCGTCGACGACGCTCCGTACGAAGGGCGCGAACGCGATGAGCCGAAAGTTCTCCGCGGCGAGCTTCACCTGGGCGGGCTCGCCTGGATCGGGGGTCGGAGCGAGCTCGGCACCCCACTTCACTGCCCCCCCGCCGGCAATCTCCGCGAAGCCGTCGGTTTGCTCGATGCGCGCATTTGCGGCCAGCTTTCCGTCCGCGACGTCCAGTGAGGCAGTGGCCCTGGGGAATTTCGCCCCCGACAGGACCAAACTGTCCAGGGCGAGTTGTGCCTTCACGGCCGCGGCCTTGTGCAGGTCGCGAAGAGAGATCTCCCCGCTCACGTTGCCGTCGACCTCCTGATTGGCAAAGTCTGCGAGCGCGCCGATCGGGAACTCGTGCAGTTTAATGGTGGCGTTCGCCTCCCACGGGGGAGGAGACGTCCCGTTCAGAAGGTCCGCCACCGCGATTTCCACGTCGGCGTTGGCATCCAGGACGTGCCGTTGGGGCCGATTGCCCGCCACCGCCACGGTGGCGCGCTTGCCGTCGTACGATACCGTTGTGTCGAGATCGATCGGGATCGGCGTTGGGTCGTCCGAATCGATGATGTGCTGCGCGCGAACCTCGCCCGTGATGTGCGGGGCGTGGGCGTCTCCCTTGGCATCGAGAATGAAGGCGACATTGCCGCGGATGGGAAGGGTCCCGAGCATCGGAGGGAGCGAGTCGAGCGACCGCATGGGCACCTCGGCGTGGAGACTCGCTGCGGTCGCGAGGAGCACTTCCTGGGCGTTTCCCTGGAAGAGGCGATCGACCGGGAGCCTCGCGGCTGCGTTCGCCTGCAAGAGAGGCCCAACCTTGTCCCGAAGCTCGGCGTCGACCTTCGCGTCCCCCGTGCTGCCGTTGATGCTGGCGACCACGTGCGCGTCGAGGTCCTGCGAATGGAAGGGCTTCTTAATGACGGTGACGCTCCCGTCGGAGTTCGGCACCGTCGTCGGGAGCGTCGAGAAGACCAGGCGATCGGTCGTGAGGTCCGCCTCGACGCTCGGGCGCTTGCGCGCGTCGTCCCGTGAGACGTCCAGCTTGAGGACGATGCGCCCGCTCGCTTCCTGGATCGGAAGGTCGATCGGGACCGCCTGCGTCGCCTTGGCGAGATCGAGGTCCGCCTCCACATGGGCCTTGCCCGTGGCTTTGCGCAATGCGGCGGGGTCGAGCGCTCCGCCGCCGAGCTTTGCGCCAACCACCGTGACGAGCACGTGCCCCATCTTCACATCGCGGACGTCCATCTTTGCGTCGAGGGTGCGTCCCTCGATCTTCGTCGCGATCATTGCATTGACGGCCTGGACATAATGGCCATCGGTGACCCCGCTCGCCTCAATGTTCGCGTGCCCGCGGGTTGCGGTCTTCGACGTCGTCACGTCCACGTCGATCGCCACCCGTCCGCCGCGCTTCGTCTTCTCGCCGTCGACGAAGCGTGCGATCGTCCCGAGATCGAGGCCGCTCGTCATCAGCTTCGCCGCGATCGTTCCGCCGCGCATGTGAGCCTCCCCCGTCAGCGGCGCGCCCGCCCCGACGATCGTCAGCCCTTTGACGTCGAGCGAGCTGTCCCGCGAATTCACCAACGCGATCTTGGCCGTGACGGAGTCATGTGCGCGCTTCAGGTTCACCGCGAGGTCATGCACCTGCACGCCGCTGGTCGCGTTCACGTTCGCGCCGAGTACGATATGGCGATCTTCCTCACCATCGATCTTCGCGTCGATCCGCAAGTCCTTCGGGGTGCCATGGGCCGACATCGAGATGGCGGGGAAGAGGAGCGAGGCGACCTGCATGTCGCTCACGTCCAGGAGGAGCACGCTCTGCGGCGACAGGAGCGCGCCGTGCACGGCCGCGTCGGCCGTCGCATGGTGGAAGGCCATCGAGCCCGCCGAGAAGTTATCGAACTGCGTGACGACGTGGGCGTCGACCTTCTTGCTACCGAGCGATACGTGACCCTTGGCTTCGACGAGCGCCGTGCCCTTCAAGACGCCCTTCAGCTGCGCGATTCTTGTGAGGTCGGGGGAGCGGGTCGTGAGGTCGAAGTTGACGTTCGGCCCATCGGCCGCCGCGAGGCCCACGTCGTAGCGGACCTCCACCGGCGCGCCGGGCTCCGACACATTCGCGGAGCCCTGCACACCCGTTTCGGTGAAAGTCCCCCGAATGCGCGCGTCGGGGGTTGACTGCTCCGACACGGCGCCCGGTAGAACGTGGACCTCGTATTTCCCGGTGACGGCCCCCTTTGCCACGACGTCAGCGCTCGCCTCCGCATCTACGCCCAGTGAGCTCTCGGGGCCGCCGAACGCCTTTGCGTTCACGTCGCGAGCCGCGATCTTCACACGCGCGCTCATCGTCGGATCCCGATCGCTCGGGATGCGCGCGTGGGCCGTGACGTCGACCGTCGACGCTCCGGTCCGTGCCTTGACTCGAGCGTCGACGAGGCTCGAGTCCAGTTTGGCGCTCACGTCGAGGGCGATTGGATCGCCCTTGGTCAGGGCGCGGACCTCTGCGCCGAACCGGCCCTGGGCCGACATTGTCTTCGGCGTCATCGAGAACGCAGCGGCGATCTGGTCGATTGTGGCATCGACCGGAGTCCCGCCGATGGCGCCGTGCACGCTCGCCGTACGGATCGCGACGCGAGGCAGAGCGAAGTCAAGGCCGCCGCCGCCCTTCTTTGGCGCCGGGGGCGGCCCCGTCACGGCCGGCTGAAAGGCCTCGGCCAACGTGAGCTGTCCGTCCGGGCCCTGGGCTAGCAGCGCGTCGACGTGGTCGATCGACAGCTCCGTCACCTCAATCTTCATGTCGTCGCGCGTCACGAGCGACCAGAGGAGCGGGCCGAGCGCGATCCGCGCGTGAATGCCTTCGGCCGAGAGAATAGGCTCGCCCTCGCGCATGGAGAGCGTCGCGTTGACGCCGTCCACGCGATAGGGGCGGAGCGAGCCGACACTCGTAATGGCCATCTTGCCCCGGAACGTCCCGTCCAGGATCTGGTTCACCGCGGCCGAAGCGATACGCCGGGCGGGCGCAACCCCTACGTGGATCAAAGCGCCGCCGGCGAGCGCAGCCACAAAAGTGATGGAGCTGCCCGCGAACGACGCGAGCACCCCCACGGTGTGCCGGAATCGATCGGGCATCAGAAGCTTTCTCCAATTCCCAGCGAGACTGCAATCGGTACGCCCAGGACCGTTCCTGGATTTCCTTGCGACTCTTGCACGCTGAGCTTGGAAAAGTCGGGATTCAGTCCCGGGATGCGGTAGCCGATGTCGAGGCGGATAGGCCCTACCGGGGTATCGTAGCGAGCACCCATGCCACAGGAGAGGTGGTAACGGGTGGCGTCGTTGAACTTGTAGGAGAACCGCTCCTGCTGCACGTCGCTCGCGTCGCAGAAGCCCACGACCTCGAGCGGATCCTTGAACGCCCAGCGCAGTTCGGTCGAAGCCTCCCAGACGGTGAAGCCTCCCTCAGGCACAGCGCAGTAGTGGATGTCGAAGTTCTGCGGCGAGCACGAGTTCGCTACGTTGTTAGCCGCGATCCGAGGGCTGAAAAACGGCACCGCGCCGTGAGGCCCGACGCCGTAGAGCGGATAGCCGCGGTTCGAGCTCGGGCCTCCCGAGAAGAATCCTCGCAGGTACAGGAGCTGAGACTGTTCGACATAAGCCTTGGGATTGCTCGCCTGCAGCGCGGGGTCGCCGATCGTCGCGTACGAATTGAACGGCACGAGGAAGCCGGTCATCGCCCGCAGGGCCCAGGTCAGTTTCTGCCCGACTGGAACATAGCCTCTCGCCTCGGGCTGGTCGCGAATGTCCTGCGCGTTGCCTCCGAGACCCGCGACCTGGAAGTCGTTGATCAGCTCGAATCCGCTGTGCGGGTGAACGTTATTGTTCCGGTAATCTAGCCGGGCGACCAAATCGACGTATGAAAGATTGATAGGGCCGAGGTTGGGGTCCCGCGGAGGTATGTACGCGAAGGGCTGGTCGTGTTGGAAGTTGTACGTGGGGCTGACGTACAGGCGGCCGAACGACCGATCGGCGCCGAAGGCGTCCTTGTTCTCGAGGTAGCCCAGCACTGGAATTCCCGGACCGCTTTGCTGCGGCGTCAGCAGGATTGGGTACGTGTTCACTTCGGTGCTCAGGATGCCGGCCGTGCGGGCCTCGATGAAGCCCGGCTGGCGGAGCTCGGCGCGGAGCTTCTCCTCCGGCAGCAGGTTCGTCGGCGCATCGAACGGTGTTTCCATTCGAAGCGGGTAAAGGACGACGCCCGGCTTGAGCTGGATGTGGAGGTTTCGCAGGCCTCCCAGGAAGTTGTGATTCTCCCAACCGAGCAGCAGGTGCACATCGGTCTTGATCGGGTCGAACTCGATGCCGCCGCCGAGCGTCACCTGGTGCAGCTCGCTTCGCTCGAGATGAAACTCGATGGGGACTGTGACGTTGGGGGGCGGCGGATCGGGCAGAGCGGGTGTGATCGTGACATTCCCAAAGACGCCGAGGTCGAGGACCGCCTGCTTCGCCGCGTCCAGCTTCTCGGTCGAGTAGTCCTCGCCGGGGGCGATGTCGATCGCTCGTCGAACTGTCGCGTCGGGCAGATTGCCGAGACCGTCGATCCGGACCTCGCCGAATTTCGCCGGCGGCCCGTGCACCACGGTATACTTGGGAATGGCATAGTGACCGGTCAAGACGATGTCGGCATGGCGGGTCGTCTTGGCGTAGGCGTAGCCGTGGTCCGTTAGGGCACGCGCGATCGCCTTCTCGGTGCTCTCGTAGTCGTCGCGTACGAAGCGGACGCCGCGGTGGACCTTCGCGACGGCGACGTCCTTGACGATCTGCGCGATACGCGGCGGCAGGTCCTCGACGCCGTCGAGCACGACGTCCCGGACGACGATGGGCTGCCCCTCGTCGACAACAATCGTGACCTCGACGTGGTCGCGCTTGTCCGATGTGTAGACGACGCGGCCGGCTCGCGCGTGCGCGTCGTAGAAGCCGTTGTCGCGATAGACGGCCTCGACACGCGCCAGGTCCTTGGCAAGGACGAACGGATCGAAGAGCGAGTAGTCGACGACGAAGCCGCGAAACAGAAAGAGGAACTTCGAGCTCTCGGTCGTCGCCAGCTTGTCCTCGATGTCGGAGGATGGCAGCACGGCGTTTCCCTTGATCTCCATCGAGTCGACCGCGGCGGCGCCGTGGGGAATCGACGAACACCCCATGCTCCCGAGGCACGCGAGCAAAAGTGCACCGGTGATACACGTCGGCCACAACGGGGGGGAGTCCATGAACGGGCTGCGGAAGCTTCGAACGTTTGCGTCTTCTCGGTTCATTCGTTGGGCGCGTCTTGTCCGAGAAGCAGTTCGGCTTGCATCCCTCGTTCCGCGGCACGCGGTGTGCTCTTGGCGACCGGGTGAGCTTGAGTCGCCATGCGGGCTTAGCGCTCTGGACCGTCGCGAACTCCGTTGGGTGCGGCTCGCTTCCCCTCCCGCCGGCGGTTCCCCCCCCCGAGGCGGACTTCGTCGAGGTCCCGGCGCCGCCTCCTCCTGCGCGGGTCGAGATCGTGTCCTCACGGCCGAACGGGGCGCGCTTCTGGATCGACGGGTCCTGGATGTGGGAAGGGTCGCGCTGGAAGTGGACGTCCGGCGGATGGTTCGCGCCGCCGGCCGGCGTTCAGTACGTCGACTGGCGGGTGATACGGCGCGACGATGGGACTCTTCTCTACGCGAACGCCATGTGGCTGGATGCGCACGGCGCGCCCACGAACGCGCCTGCGCCGATCATCAAGTCTCCTCCCATCGGCGGAGGCTCTGACGAGGAGAAGCCGCCGCCTACGGGTGAGGGGGCCGACCAGAAGCCTCCGCCTCCGGGGCAACCGACGGAGCCGTCCAAGCCGAACCAGGTTCTAGGCAGGGACAACCCCGACAACGGAGGCAATGGAAAGAAGCCATGAATAAGGGTGACGTCGTCCTTCTCTCCGTGCTGTTGCTGGCCTTTGCCGCCCTCGTCACCGTGCATGTGACGATCACGGTCGGGCTCCTGCGGCGACGGCCCCGGTGGCATGCGCTCCTCGCCTTCGCCTTCGCACCTCTCGCGCCGTACTATGCCGCCCGCGAGCACATGCGTACGCGCGCTTTCGCCTGGGTCGCCGCCCTCGCTATATACGCTGCGGCGCTGGTTCTGGCAGCGCACTAGGCCCTCTCACCCGCGCCACTGGAGCGACGGACGGAACGCCATGCTCCTTCGATCTTCCCTGGTCATCGTCTCGGCGGCGTCGGCGACGTGGACCTCCTTGCTGGCCTGCAATGCGACGGGCCCCGGCCCCACGGCGCCGCTCACGTCCGCCCTACTCGACGCGGGGGCCCAAGGTGCGACCAGCGACGGGGCCCAAGGTGCGACCAGCGACGCCGCTTCGGACGCTCAAACCGGCGCTTTCTTCCGCTGCACTTTCGACTCCGACTGCGTGGCCGTAGCCAAGAACAGCTGCTGCGATGACGGGTTCAAGGAGGCCGTGAATCAGGCCTTCGTAGCGGAATACAAGGCGTCGTTCACGTGCACCATGAAGCAGACGTGCCCAACGTTTTCCGTCGTCGATGCGCGCGTTCCTCACTGCGCACGCGACACCCACCAGTGCGAGCTCCTTCGACCGGACGGCGGACGGTCATTGCCGGCCCCCCTCTGAGGCGTCGGCGTGCCCGAACGCCGAGCTTGCCAATTGCCCACGAGAACAAGACGTCAGTCGCTCGAACACGATCGGCGGCGTCAAGGTCTACGCAATGGGCGGTCGCCTGCCTCGCAACCCCAGTTACGTATCCAGCGTCTTCTTAACCGTGGCGGCGGGCCCACCGTGCAGGCGGTGAACGCCGCGAGCCCGCCTCGCGAAATGGCCCCCGCAAGATCCGGTAGGACGGAAGCGGTACAGGCGGCGGAACTACCTTGAGCCGAGGACGATCGTTCTGGTTCGAGTCTTGCGTGGACGATCCGGGGGAGGCATCATGGCTGCCAAGAAAGAAAGCTCGCGCGACTATAAGGGCGCTTCATGCAAGGTTGGCAAGGCGATGCATGAGCGCAAGCATGGCACGCTGCGCTCGGGAAGCAGCGGCAAGAAGGTACAGAGCCGCAAGCAGGCGATTGCGATAGGTCTTTCCGAGGCGCGCCGTACTGGCAAGAAAGTGCCCAAGAACCGGTCGTCGAAACCGAAGAAGGAGGCGCACCCCCGCTCGCATCACGCCTCGCACAATCCATAGCGACGCGGTTTGGCGGACCATCCGGCGACACGCTCGAGGTCGACCCCTACAACGACGAGAGCTATCGGAGCGTCGCCGCACATCCCCGCTCAAGCTTCGGAAGCAAAGAATGCGTCCCCAGCCGCGCGCTTGGTCGTTAGCCCATAGACGAGATACCGGTCGATACCTCCGTTGCGCACCGGGAGAACGTATGATGACTGTCCCGCAAAAACTGGCATTGATCAAGCGAACCGCCTCGGAGTGGAGCGACGACAATGCTCCTTCGCGCGCGGCGAGCCTCTCCTACTACACAGTGTTTTCGATCGCGCCCCTTCTGCTCATCGCCGTCGCGATCGCAGGGCTCGTCTTCGGCAAGGATGCCGTGCGCCAGCAGCTCTCGACACAGCTCCGCGGCCTCTTCGGGGACGGCGCCGCGCATGCAATCGAAGTCATGATGGCCAGCGCCAACCACCCTGGCAGCGGCGTTGTCGCCTCGGTCATCGGCGTCGTGCTCCTTGTGGTCGGTGCGTGCGGCGCGTTCGTAGAGCTACGGGACACGTTGAACATCATATGGGGTGTCGACACGAAGAAGACGAGCGGCGTGGTCGCCTTTTTCCGAGCGCGCTTTCTGTCCTTCGCGATGATCGGCGTCATCGCGTTCTTCCTCCTGGTCTCACTCGTCGTGTCGGCGCTGCTCGCCGCCGTGGGTCACTTCGCG
Source organism: Polyangiaceae bacterium (assembly GCA_049578005.1). GTDB lineage: Bacteria > Myxococcota_A > Polyangia > Polyangiales > Polyangiaceae > Palsa-1150. The sequence continues at coordinate 5,836 of JBAULD010000257.1, read as the reverse complement.
AAGGACAAGCTACCCGGAGGCGAGGCGCTCTTTCATATTATTGACATTGCCGTCTCGTTCGGCGTCATCACACTCCTCTTCGCGGCCATCTTCAAAATCCTGCCGGATACCAAGGTGGCCTGGCGCGACGTCTGGCTCGGCGGTGCGGTGACCGCCTTGCTCTTCACGCTCGGCAAGACGGTGATCGGTCTCTACATTGGCAAGAGCAGCGTCGCCTCGAGCTACGGTGCGGCCGGGTCCTTCGCGGTGTTGCTCGTGTGGATTTACTATAGCTCGATGATTGTCTTCTTCGGTGCAGAGTTCACCCAAATATACGCTCGCGAGCACGGCTCCCTCAGCCGCCACGAGCCAGGGCCGCCGCGGAAGAGTACGCATGGCGATCGAGCGTCGCGCGCCACGTCCCGCATGCCGCAGGGCTGAACGGCCAGAGATAAATAGAAGCGGCCCGAAATCGTGCGCGGTGGCTCGATATGGACGTTCCTCAACTTGATCGGCGTTCCCGCCCCTGGATGGACGAGCCCCGGCCAGCCGATAGCGGCGATCCGTCCACTCGCGTCTGGTCACGCGGGCCCCTATGACCGCCTATGCGCCTGAGCTTTCTCTTACCGCCGATCGAAGCGAGCGCGCAGCCGTTCGAATGTGCCGCGAACGTGACGTACATCCCGATGAAAAGAGCTTTCCGTATTTGGTCTAATTATTCAACACCAACTAAGGCGCGCAGTTTACATCCGAGGCGTTCGCGGGCGTGCCGCGCGGACTTGCTCAAGCCAGCCGGGTCGGCGTGTCGACTGTCAAGCTCGCGGTCCGATCGATGGCCGGCGCGAGCTTCTCGATCTCACGCGCGAGGGTCCGGGCACGCGTGATGAGGCCGCGTAACTGGGCGTCCTTACCTCGGTACTCGTTCTTGAGGACCGCACCGAAGAAGGGGCCGACGAACTTCGCGAAGCCGGTGTGCTTCGAAATGAGATCGTCGACTGGCGAGTTCGTGTCGCGTAGCCGGTACGCCTTCGCGAGCTTCTCGCAGACCATCTGCAGGTAGTGGAGCTCGTGACACACGTCCACGCCTTCCCTCTCGGTGAGGACGCGACGGACAATCCAATCGGAGCGGGCCTGCGCGATGAAGGCTTCGGCGAATGCTCGTCGCCGTTCGTCTTCCGTCATGCCGCTTGCGGGCGCTTAAAAAGCTGCGTCTTGGCTAACGACCAGCCCGTCGGGAGCTTGATCTCGTCGCGCCGGATTCGCTCGTACTCTTCCGGCGTAATCTCGGCGATCACCGTCGGAAAAAGCAGCGACGCCGACGCAGCGAAGGCGTAAGGCTCGACGCTGCCCGTGGAGACAGTGGCCGCGTTCACTTCGAGAAGCTTGATGGGCTCATCCAGCGCGTCCTCGTCGTCAGAAACGATGCGGATGACCTGCGTGAGGTCGGGCTCCACGCCGAAATGCCATTCGGCGAGCTCGCGTACTGCGTCGTCCTTTGTGCGCGCCATGGGCCTAAAAGGTAGCACGACTCCGCTGGTGCGGCGCGGCTGCTCGGTCGTCGATCAGCCTGCGGTCGGCAACCGGTTGACCTTCGGCATCGCCTTGGACCAAAGGGATTAGCGCTCATGAGTCCTCTCGACGGATCGCCAATGGGTGCGCGCCCAGAGGTCCAGCGCGGCGACCTCTTCTGGATCGCCCCGGACGGCTCGCGAGGGCCCGCCCCGAGCTACTCCCATCCCCACGTGGTCGTGCAAGACGACGTTTTCAACCGCTCGCGCATCACGACCGTGGTCGTATGCGCCCTGACGTCGAACCTGCACCGCGCCCGCGAGCCAGGCAACGTACTGCTCGAGGTCGGCGAGGGGAACCTTCCCGAGCAGAGCGTGGTGGTCGTGTCGCAAATCTCGTCGGTCGACAAGAGCCGCCTGGGCGAACGGATCGGGTCACTGTCCGGCACACGCGTGGACCAGATTCTGGCGGGCCTGCGATTTCAGCAGGCGTCGTTCTTCGGGCGATGACGCGGCGCGCGCCCGGACTACGCTCGTTGCTGTGCACTCGCCACCTTGTCGCCGTCAAGCGCGTGGCGTCCGTCGGAACCGTGGTGGGGTCACCGCACGGCGCAATCCGCGAGGTTTCGAATCGCCGCGTGGTGAGGTCGCCACGCGCCCCAGACAAACGCCGCCCAGCGACGCGCGGCTTGCGCGTGCTCCTCGGGGCCCGTCGCGGACGCGACATCCTTTGCGCTGATGCCCTCGAGGAACGGTGGCTCGAGCCAGTCAAATGCACGCTTGAATCGAGTGAGTTGCGCCATGACGCGCGCGACGTGCGTCGGGGCCACGCGGCGCTCGATCACCAGACAGAGGCCGACGAGGTGGACCCAAACGGACTGCACCGCCGCGCGCGACACCCTCGACGGGTGCTGGGCCATGTACGCGTCCACGCTGAGGCGTCGCGCCGTGAAGTACCCTTGGCCCGAGAACTCCCGGGCCATCACGATGCCGTACGCCGCCCAGCACGCCGGGGATGAGCCGCCGTAGGGGTCGGTGGGCCCCTCGATAGCTTCAAGCTCGACGGCGCAACCTGGGCAACGCGATTTCATCGCCCCCCGCGACCGTTCAAGCCCATTCGGTCCTGACCCTCTTCAGCCCTCGTACTCCTCGGCCGTGTCGGTCACGATGAAAGACGACGCGGGTGACGTGTCGGCCTCGCCTAAGATGGACGTCCCCAGTGCCCGTGCCGTGTAGCCGCCCTCGACGGCCTCCTCAACCACGAAGATGATCTCGCTCACAGAGGTTAGGATAGCGCCGACGCTAGGTCAGAGTAGGCACGTGCCGACGCTCATGCAGCGGGAATCGAACCTTCGTCGTAATCTCCCAATAACCCATGCGAAACGCGAACTTGGCCCGCTTTTCCCGGGAGATCACGACGAAGGGGATTCCCTTCCGCTTCCCTCGGATGCCGTCTTTTTCAAACTCAATTCCGCCCGGTCACGGCACAATAGCGGCACATGAAATGTGCGTGGCGGAGCGCCCCCCGCCCCGCGCGGCGACCGCACCAGTCAGCCTGCTGACCTGTCGGTCGTTACGCAGAATGGCCAGCGGCTCGCCTTTTCCGATCTTCATTCCCGCTATCGGTATTTGCGATCGGGTGCGATTTCGCTGAGGCACGGAGCAGGACCTGTTGCTGAGGCAAGGCGATGTCGTCGGGTGATCGCTTGGGCCTCGATTTGCTCGAGATTCACTTGGGCAGCTCGCCCGCTGCTTGCAGTGCCCAGGCGTGGAGCTCCGGTGAGGATCGGAAGCCGCTGCGCTCGAGATCCGTCAGAATCGGTCCAAGCGCCTCGACAATCCCTCGGAGACGCGCCTCCACCACCATGCCCAGTGTGCCCCTTACTGCAAGACCGAGAGAATGTGCCGCCCTGCGCCCCGCTCGCTCGTCAATCAGCACCAAGGCGCGACGCTCGAACGCAAGACGGAGAGCGGCGGCCCCTCCGATATCGAGTGCAGAGAGCAGTGTCTGGTCGACCGGGATGGATGTCGGGGCATCGACGACAACGATCCACCGCGAGGCCCGAAGCTCCTCCACGCCTTCCGCGTTGGGACGGTTCTCAACGAGCTCCGTGTGGACCTCGCGCGGAATAAGCACCTCCAAATAAAGCTCCCGCACGAGGTCAAGGCGCCCGATTCGCGAGAGGTAGAGCAGGGGCGTCGTGTCGGCGACAACGATCACGTGAGCGAAGCGAGCTCGGACTTGAAATCATCCGGGTCGTAGTCGAACGCAGGGAGCCCGTGGGCGTCCGCAAGGGCGAGGAACTCGTCGAGCGGCAAGCCGAGCCACCCAGCAGCCCGAATGCGCGTGGTTCGCCCCGCCCGGATCTCATCCAGAGCCCACAGAAGCCGCAGGCGCCGCTCGACTCCAGCTGCGGGCTCATGTGCCAGAGCCGCGCTCGGCAGCACTACATTGATGGTGACCTCGGCGCCGGCCATGCTCTGAAGGTAGCACGTAGCGAGCCGAGAGCCGGGGGCGCGGGTCGCGGATCGGACAACGCCGAATCTCCTGTTTGCACCGCCGAACCCCGTGGGCACCCTGGGGAGGGCCATCGCCGGAGAGACGAAGGCGTTCACCCATTCTGACTGGATGCACCGAGACCGATGAGCAGGCTCCGCGCCAAGTGAGATCGGTTGGCGGGGAGTTTGAGTCCAGCTTTGCGAGCCATCCATTGCCCGAAGATGAAAGAAGAGGCGCGTCTCGGTTGGTCCGTTCTTCGGCCTCACTAGCGAGAGCGGCTGCCGCCTGAAATGGGCGGCGGGGGCGCGCTCGCTGCTACGATAGCGCCGAAAGACGGCGAGAGGCCCATTCCTCTCTCTACTGACAGTCCCGCGGCTCACGTCGGCATCTTCGTCCGAAACGCACCCGCCGGGGCCACACGCGCCGGAGCCGGGAAACGGGTCCGATGCGATGGCGGAGGCGGACGGGGACGAGTCGCCCACCGCCCGGTAGGTGCACCCATTCGCGATCGAGGTACCGGCGGCGAACACGAGCCCTCTTCCGCGATGCCCAGAAGGCCAAGGACGTCACCCTTTGCGTGCCACCGGACAACCCCGCCGAAGGGTTCGCCGGCCCCGACGTCGGAACCCAGAAGGCCAAGACGTACTTGGGCGAGCGAGTTTCTCACCCTGACGGGGAGCGAGCGCGTCCCGATTCGCTGGGGTCGGCTCTTCGCGCTCGCGGTCTACACGTTCGCACGCGCCGGCGAGCTCGCGGCGCTTCGTTGGGAAGATGTCGATCTCGACCATGAGACGATCCAGGTGCACCGATCCGAAGACCGCGTGCGAAAGACTGGCATCAAGGCGACCAAAAGCGAGACGGCGAGGCGCATCCCCATCGAACCGGAGCTGGCCCCGCTTCTCGTGGCCATGCGCCGCGAGGCCGGCGGCAAAGGGCCAGTCTTTCGGATGCCGTCAGCGGGCGTGCTCTCGCACAAGCTGAAACGCTACCTGGAGCGGGCCGGGGTCGAGCGCTCGGATCTTTTCGCTAGTGACGCGACGCGGAAGGCCATCACCTTCCACGACCTCAGGGCGACTGGGATCACCTGGATGGCCGCGCGGGGGGGACGAGCCCTTGCGGATCATGCAACGCGCAGGGCACGAGGACCCTCCCCGCTCGCCTTCTCGGAATCGCCCCGAATCGCCCCGGGGCGATTGCAGCCTCAGGATCCGGCCAAAAACAAGGCGTTTCGAGTGGAGCTGACGGGAATCGAAACCGCCGAGGATTCTGCCGAATCACCCGAGAAAAAGGCTTCGCTTTCGCCATTGCCGCCTAAACGTGTTTGCGAAACCTCAGATAGCCTGGAAGCGACGATCCTCAGTAAAATAGCGGATGCCGCGCTTGCTGGGAAAGACGTCGTGGTCGAAGCCCTTTCGCGGAAGTTGGACGCGCATCGAAGCGGCCGGGCTGTGGGCAACGTCGTGCAGCTAAATCCCCGGCGATAGTAAAAAAAGACTACCACCCTCACATTATTTTTAGACGGCGGCCCAAACTGGGGTTAGGAAAAAGGCATGTTGCAAGAGGCGAGGCGCAAGCTGGACGAGAAGACAGTCCGCGAGATCGCGGTCGAGGCCGATGTCGACGAGCGCACGCTCTTGAAGCGGCTCGTGGGGCTCCCTGTCCGTGGGCGCACGGGCCGTCGGATCGACGCGGTGCTCGCCAGAAAAGGGCTCTAAAGCAAACGGCAGGGGCTCTACTCCCTGCCGCTGCCGGTCCACGCACGAGGAAACATGGTCCACGCAAATCGAAAAATCAAGCCCGCCGGCGCGAACGAGCGCGAGGCGAGGCGATGTTGGGCGAAAGTCCGAAA
>JBAULD010000256.1:0-2873 GCA_049578005.1 Polyangiaceae bacterium | reverse complement strand
GGGCGGGCCACCGCGTCCGGATCGATCGCCAGCGCAATCGCGAGCGTCACCGCGGCGTCGAGCGCCGAGCAATCCGGCGCCGTGCTCGAGAGATACCGGGAGCCGAACAGACTGCCGTCGCCGTCGCGAACGTAGAGATGTGCGTCCCAGCGATCCCCTTCGTGCTGGACCACGCCCTCGACGCTCCGCGGGGCGGACTCGGAAAAGACCTCTCGGCCCAAGCGCGCGACCACTCGCCGGGCGATGGTCGCGCGGTCGGCGCACCCCTGCGTTCGTTCGCCGAGCACCCAGACGAGCCGCACCTGCGAAGACGGGTCGGCGTTCGCACCTGGAGCATCGGAAACGAACGCGCCGACCGCCGCGAGCGCCCCCAGAGCTGCCAGCCCCCTCAGGGCCGCTTCCTCACGCTGACAACCAGCGATTTTGATGTCGGCGTATGGCTTTTGTCGGCGAAGCTGCCGAGCGGAACGAGGACGTTGCCCTCCGGGAAGTACGTCGCCGCGCACCGCGGCGGGATCGCGTAGGGAACGACGGCGAAGCGCTCGCCCACGCGTTCGCCGTCCTCGAAGTGGCTCACGAGGTCCACGAGTTCGCCCTGGGTCAAGCCGCGCGACTGCATGTCGTTTGGATTCATGAACACGACCCGTCGGCCGTTCTTGATTCCGCGGTACCGATCGTCCTCGCCGTAGATCGTCGTATTGTACTGGTCATGGCTCCGGATGGTCATCAAAAGAAGGCGATCGGACCCGAGGTCGTGGCGCGCGACGGCGTGGACGATGAAGCGAGCTTTGCCCGAGGGCGTCCGGAACGTGCGTTCGCGGGCGGCGTTCCCAAGATAGAACCCGCCGGGTTGTCGAACACGCGCGTTGTAATTTGCGCAATCCGGCACGACGCGACCGATGTGTTCTCGGATTCGATCGTAGTCCTCGGCCAATGACCCCCAGGCCACGCTGCTTCGCGAGCCCAGGGTGGCCCGGGCGATTCCAGCCACGATCGCCACTTCACTCCGAAGCGAGTCCGACGCCGGCGGCAGATGCCCTTGGGACATGCTGACGACGCTCATCGAATTTTCGACCGTCACGAACTGCAGTCCGTGCGTCGTCCTGTCCACCTCGGTGCGGCCGAGGCAAGGAAGAATGAGGCTGGTTCGACCCGTGACCAAGTGCCCGCGATGGAGCTTGGTCGATACGTGGGCCGTCAGCGAGCAGGCCCGCAAGCGCTCTGCCACGCGCTCGGTATCGGGGGACGCGGAGAGAAAGTTTCCGCCCATTGCGAAGAAGACCCGGACGTCGCCGGATCGCATGGCCTGGATGGTGCCGACGGTGTCTTTGCCGTGAGCGCGCGGCGGCTCGAAGCCGAACTCCGCGCCGAGGCGGTCGAGAAACGCTTCTGGCATCTTCTCCCAGATGCCCATCGTGCGGTCTCCCTGCACGTTGCTGTGGCCTCGAACCGGACACGCGCCGGCGCCCGGGCGCCCGATGTTCCCACGGAGCAGAAGGAAATTGACGATCTCCTGGATGTTGGCGACGCCGTTCTTGTGCTGGGTGAGCCCCATCGCCCAGCAGACGATCGTGCGGCGGGCGTCGCACGCCACGCGTGCCGCCTGCTCGAGGACCTCTCTCGTCACGCCGCTGCCGGCGACGATCTCGTCCCAGCTCGTCGCGGCGAGGCTCGCCGCAAAGGCCTCGAATCCTTCGGTGCGCTCGCGAATGAAGTCGTGGTCGAAGACGGATCCGGGCTCGTGCGCCTCCTCCTCGAGCATGGCCTTCATGATCCCTTTGAAAGCCGCGACGTCGCCATTGATCCGAACCTGCAGGAGCAAGCTCGAGAGTTCGTTTCCCCCGTCGAGGAGCGCGAGCGGATCTTGCGGATTCGCAAAGCGGGTGTTGCCTGTTTCCTTCAGCGGATTGATGGCCACGATCGTGCAGCCGCGCGCCTTCGCGCGCGCGAGCGTGGTCAGCATTCGCGGATGGTTGGTGCCCGGGTTCTGCCCCACGATGAAGATGGCATCCGCCAGATCGAAGTCGTCGAGCGTGACCGTGCCTTTTCCCACGCCTAGGCTCTCGCTCATCCCGACGCCCGTCGACTCGTGGCACATGTTCGAGCAGTCCGGCAGGTTGTTCGTCCCGAGCTGCCGAGCGAATAGCTGATAGAGAAATGCCGCCTCGTTGCTCGTTCGACCAGAGGTGTAAAAGGCCGCCTGGTCCGGAGAAGCGAGCGCCTTCAGCTCGGCCGCGACGAGCTCGAACGCGGCAGCCCATTCGATCGGCGCGTAGTGCGTGGCACCCTCGCGCAGCACCATCGGATGGGTCAGTCGACCCTGCTCGTTGAGCCAAAAGTCGGATTCCTTCCCGAGCGCGTCGACGCTCCACGAGGCGAAGAAGTCGGGCGTCAGTCGTTTGGTCGTGGCCTCCGAGGCCACGGCCTTGGCTCCGTTCTCGCAGAACTCGAGCGGCGACCGGTCGGAGGGTTCCGGCCAGGCGCACCCGGGACAATCGAAACCGTCCTTTTGATTCGTTCGCAGGAGCGTGCGGACGCCTCGCACAAAGCCCGTATGCCGTGCGGTCTGGCGAATGGTTTCTCGGATGGCGCCCCAGCCAGCGGCCGAGGCCTCGGGCTGTGAGATCTTCGGTGGGCTGGCGTCGAGCGGCGGCTGGGCATTCGTCGGTCGAGGCTCAGGCTCTTTCATGGGCGAGCCCCTCGAATGCGGTGGGCCCCCGCTGACCGTGACTGTATCGGTGACGCGGCGGGGCTCGTCATCGCGAGCTTACTCGTACATCACATATTCGGGCTGGGGCGAGAGAGCCAAGACCTCTTTCGCCGTCATCAGGCGGCTCCCATTGCGCGTGTCCTCGTCGAAGAACAGCTTGAAG
>JBAULD010000255.1:0-2000 GCA_049578005.1 Polyangiaceae bacterium | reverse complement strand
CAACTGCTCGCCCCAGCGACGACCAGCCGGACATCGTATTGTTGCGGTTGAACGAGCGAATACGAGCTGACCTCCGTGAACGCGAGGCCCACGGGGCCGGGAGGACAGGTGCCCGCGTCCACGAGGGCGGGCGCCGTGTTGGCGAGGATGGGTCCTTGAAAGGCGGTCGTGCCGTGGGGAGCAATGCAGAAGTCGATGGCGGGGGCGCCGGGGGACCAATTGGCGATGCGGATCCCCGCGAGCATCGACGTGGGGGCGACGATTGCGGGCCCGGCATCCGAGGCGTCCGAGGCCGCCGACGCGTCCGAGCTCGCGGGGCCTGCTTCCGAGGCCTTGGCCGCGTCCGCAGTGGCGACCGCAGCTTCTGGTGAGGATCCGGCTTCTTGGCCGGGAGCGTCTGCGCCGGTCGCATTTCCGGGTCCGGCGTCGGCGATGGACGAGTCGACCGCGGGCGAGTGGTCGGCGGCGGCGTCCTGAGACGCGGCCGTCGATTGGATCGTCGCATCGCCGACCGCGCCCTCGCCCGACGAGGCTTCTCCCGTCGAGCCTTCACCGGGCGACGCGTCGCTGCACGTGGTGCTGTCGTCGGACGAGCACCCGACCAGCCACTGGACCGCGCCGGCGGCGACGATGGCAACCCAGGGGGAAAATGATCTCATGGCCGGTCCTTGCTGCGTGACAGGGTGCGTCGCGGCCACACCCCGCGGTCGTCTACCACGAGACTAGGTTGCGCTACGCGACGTATTGGTGACAGGTTGGATGCGTCAGGGCGACCGATTGGATTCGTCTGCAATTGCCAGCCATCGGTTTGCCCGGCGGACCCGGTGCTACCCTGACCGCGATGACCCCGCCCTCCGTGACGATCGAGAGCGTTTTGGTCTCCGGATTGGCCGCCTCCCCCGTCGGGCCTCTCCTGCGGGTCGCCATCCTCTTCGGGTCGGCCGCGAGCGGTGTCCTTCACGCCGCGAGCGACGTCGACGTGGGCATTCTTCCCATCGAACCGGACTTGCTGTTGCGTCACGAACTCGAATTGCAGGCCGATCTCGAGCGTCTGTGCGGCCGGCCGGTCGACATCGTCCGGCTCGACCTTGCGAGCACGCTCCTCCGGTGGGAGGTCGCGCGTGGAGGGCGCGTGTTGCTCGAGCGGCCCGCAGGCGCGGGCGCGCACTTTCAAGCTCAGGCCGCGATCGAGCACGCCGAGTTCGCGCCGCTCTTCGAAGCGGGGGCCGAGCGCTGGCGACGCGCGGTCTTGGCACGCGCAAGGCCGCGCACATGACCAACCGCCTGCTCGTCCTTCGCAAGCTATCGCTCGTTCGCGAGCGGGTCCTCCAAGCGCGATCGCGTCGTTCCGCGTCGCCCGAGGCCCTCCGATCGAACGACGTTTTGCTCGATGCGCTGGCGCTCAGCGTGCTCATTGCGGTTCAAGAGGCGATCGATATCGCATTTCACATCGCCACCGACGAGGGATGGGGCGTGCCCGCTTCGTACGCTGAAGGGTTCGCCGTTCTCGCAAAGCATGGAGTCTTCGACTCGGCCGTCGCGCGGTCGATGACGGCCGCGGCGGGCCTGCGCAACCGAATCGCTCACGCCTACGCCACGGTAGACGTCGAGCGCCTCTGGCACGAGTTACCCGAGGGACTCGACGCGATGGACGCCTTCGCTCTTGCCGTGGCGACGTTCGTCGGGCCGGAGTGACCGTGAGCGAGAAGAAGATCCAGCCTTGTCCGAGCGCCGCGGCAGACGCGCTACGAGAGGGGCCGCGATGAGTCACCTCGGGCACGATCCGGCACTCGACACCGCCGAAAAAACTCGTCCCTTCCGCGAGCCCGAATCGCGTCCGTCCCGATTAACCCAGACGGAAGGGGGCCGCGATCCTTCTCCCGCGCTTCTCCATCCTCCGAAAGAAGCTCCTCCCGCCCGACCCTCATCGTTGGAATCGAGCAAGTTGGCCTTTTTCAAAGGGAAATGACGCTCCCCAACGAGCGCGGACGCTCGGTCAA
>JBAULD010000254.1:0-3677 GCA_049578005.1 Polyangiaceae bacterium | reverse complement strand
CTCCCAAGCTGAAGAGCCGCGTGTTGATCTGCGACCAATAGAGCGCCCGCCCGCCCGGGTTGAAGGCATCGTAATACGTGAACGGATAGCCGACGAAATCGAGGTCCCCGCCGGTCACGTTGGAGAGAAAGACGAACCCGCCCGCGGCGAGTGCCATGTAGTTGTCCGTCGTCGTGTAGAACTTGGGCCACACCGAAATCATGAACTGCGCGTTATAGGTTTGGTGAATCGAGTTGATCAAGCCCTGAGGGTCGGGATAGCGGGATGGGTCGAACTGGTGCGTGCCCCACCCGTCGGGGACCCAGTACTGCCAGTCCTGAACGATGTTGTCGATGGGCGCACTATGGGACCGGTAGGCCTCGAGGACTCCCGTGATGTCGGCCGTCGTCTCGTAGTGTTCGCGCGACTGCCAGTAGCCGAAGGCCCATCGGGGCAACATGGTTGCCTGCCCGGTGAGTCGCCGGTAACCGGCAATAACGTCGTCCATCGCCGGACCGTAGACGAAGTAATAATCGATGCCGTCACCCACCTGGGACCAGAGAGACGTCGTTCGCGGTGTCGCGGGCGGGGGCTTCCAGCTGAACTGCAAGATGTCTACGCCTTCGTCGGCAGTCCATTGCAGTTGCACCGGGTAGCTCTGCCCGGCCTGGAGGGTAACCTTGGCGACTTCCACGTTGGGCAACCAACTTTGTCGCCAATGGTTGACGACGGTCTGGTTGTTGATGCTGAGCTGCAAGTCGCCGGAGGCATACGTGAAAAATTCGTAGTCGCCCGTGACCGGCGCCGTGACCATCCCCGACCAATTGACCGCGCCCGTGCTCGCGCCCTTGACGGTGTTGTTGGGATCATTGGCCACATACGTCACGCCCGGCACCTGCTGCAGCTGACTCAAATCGCCAAAGCGCGTGTATGAAGTGTTGTCCCACAAGATCCCGTAGCCGAGGCTCGACACGAGGTAAGGGATGTAGACTTCGCTGTTGTCCTGGCGGAGATCGAGATCGTAGCCTTTGATATCGAAGTGCCCCTGTTGGTGCTGCCCGAGGCCGTAGAGCGATTCGGTGCTGACGGGTTCCCATTGCTGCTGCACGCTGTACGTCTGCGCGCCCTGAATCGTCGCCGGGGTCAGGGTCCGGCCGCCACCGGCCAGCTCGGAGAGGATGACATGGCACGATCGATCCATGAACGTCACCGCGCCGGTCGTCTTGTCGACGAGCACCTGGAGCTTGGCGGTCGTGACGATCATTTGCCCCGCGGTATTGGCGACCTGGACAGGCGTCGGTACGCACTGCCTCGACGCTGCCGCCAGGCTGGAGCGCGAGGCGAACGACGCCTGCGGAGCGTACGCCACGCGAATCACGTTGTCCGCACAGACCTCGAGATCCAGAGTGTTGCCGCCGATGGTCAGGGCCGGAAGGATGGTGGCCGCGCCGTCCGCGAGGCCGCCGCCGAGGAGCCCGCCTTCAGCGACCGTCCCCCCCGTGCCGCAATCCACGTTGCCGAACGAGATCCCTCCCTCACCCCCTGACGACCCCCCGTCGCCCTCGGGGCTGTTGCCCGGAGCGCCGCCCCTACCCCCGTCCGTCGACCCGCCCGCATCGCTTCCGGCCCCCGTCATGCCGCCGCCCGTTCCGGCCCCGGGCGCGCTCCCCTCTGGGCTGGCGCCGCCCGCTGTGCCTCCTCCGGGCGTGTTGCCGCCCGAGCCCGTGGTCGCATCGCCGGGACCTCTCGCTGCGCCCCCCTGGCCGCCGTCGGCCGCAACTCCGCTGCCCCCCGTGGCTGCACATCCCGTGGCGCAAACGAGGGCCGGGGTCAGCACCAGAACGAGCGTTGCGAGATCGCGAGCGAGACGGGGTGGCAATCCGAATGTCGCGTCAAGAACCGCGGGCGGGGAAATCGGCCGTCGTCGAAAAGGGTGCATTGTCGAAGGGTCCCGGTTGAGGGCAGTGACCGCAGCGGAAGTCTCGCCTCACGCAGCTGCGAGGGATTCGTGGTCCTCCCTTGGACACCACCAATTGGCCCTAGCCGTGCCTGATCGAAAGACGGCACCGCGAGGAGCGCCAAACCCTATCACGGTCATCGCGGACGGCTGCAGGAACTGGGTCGTCGCGGACTGGCTTGCTCAGGCACGCTGAGCGACTGTGCCTCCCCCCTATGACGCGCCCCGACGTGAGTGGTGAGCCCTCGACGCGTTCGCTGCGTTCGCTCGAAAAATTCACGCGGCACGCCCGACCGTCAATCGGCAGCCAGGAATCCGGCGAGTCCGTCCAGACACCCGTTCCCGCCGAATGGCCGGTACCGCGAGAGGAACGAAGCCGCGCTCTCGAGCGGGCCCGGCTCGAGGTGACACCGGCGGTACCACCCGTCGCGCTCGCGCCGCAGCAGCCCCGCGCGCTCGAGTACCCGCAGGTGCTTCGATACGGCCGGAAGCGTCATGGCGAAAGGCTCGGCGAGCTCGGTGACCGATGCCGGCCCGCGCGCGAGGCGCATCAGAATACTGCGGCGCGTCGGGTCGCCAAGAGCTGAGAACACGGCATCGAGCCGGGCTTCCCCATTGGGCGGGCGCGCTGACATTCGTGGAGCAACTATACGAATAGGTTCACCGATGGCGAGTCGGCGCCGCGAACGTCGGTGACCGTCCCATCACGCGTTACTTTGCGGACTCGGCATCGTTCAGGCCCGCGCAGCACCGAAAGCCAGTTGAGTAGTCGTGATACGTGTATTCGTGCGCGATGGTTCGGTACGCGCATCCCTCCCCGTGCAAGTCGGTGTCGAGCCAAAAACCGCCTTGAAACGTGCCGTTGGGGTCGTCCGTCCACTCGTGAAGATTGCCGACCATGTCGTAAACGCCGTAATCGTTGACGCAACCGGCGAACGCCCCCGCCTTCGCGACGGTTCCTTCGACCTGATTGAGGCGCGGGTCGTTGAGCTCGAGCGGACCCCAGCCTCTTTTCATCTCGGCGGCGTGAAAGATCAGCATCGGCGCGGCGCCGGTGTCATGACACATTCCAGGGATTCGCCGCGGTCCGTACGGGTACGCGTACCCCTCGCTTCCGCCGCACGCCGCCCGCCACTCGACGGGCCGGCAAAGGCGCTTGCGCGCGGCAGCGCATGCCTCCGCAGCTTGCGCCGCGCTGATGTACGCTTGCGGCACGACGCCCGGCACGCTTCGCGCGAGAAAGACGTGCCCCGGAGCCGGAGGCGTGAAAGGCGACCAGGCCTCCAGCGCTCCGCCGGAGCTCTCGACGAGGGAGCCTTCGTAGCGATCGATGCAGAAGCGACCGTCGATGTTCGCCATTTCGGCAGGGCAGCGTCCGCTCGCGACGCGCGGCGCAACCGTGCCTTCGTCCACGGGCCGGAATATCCCAGGTGCATAGTTGGCGATCGCACGCTCGAGCGTTCCGGGCTCCTCGGGCCGGAGGCGCCGCACCCTCGACTCGAAAACGGGCTTTAGCGCTCGCAGCGCCGCCTGCACCTGGGCACGGCTCTCCGGCGGGGCGCCCTCCGGCGACGCCGCGCGCGCGACCTCGCCCAAGACGATGGCGAAGGAGAGGACGAGGCCGACACGAACGAGGCGCACCGTCTTTTGTTAGCAGGCGCGGAGGTCTCGCACGCAGCCGTAACCGAGGAGCGCCGTCACCACGATCGAAAAGACGATGGGCGCGGGAAAGAAATAGACC
>JBAULD010000253.1:0-3828 GCA_049578005.1 Polyangiaceae bacterium | reverse complement strand
CTCGTACCAGAAGCCGATGAGGAGGTAGGAGCAGAGCCCGACGCCCTCCCAGCCGACGAAGAGCAGCGGCAGGTTGTCCCCGAGGATGAGGACGAGCATTGCGAAGATAAAAAGGTTCAAATAGGAGAAGAAGCGGGCAAACCCGTCGTCTTTCTCCATGTACGAAGTCGCGTAGAGGTGAATGAGAAAGCCGACGCCCGTGACGATGAGCATCATCACCCCGCTCAGCTGGTCGATGCTGAACTTCACTTCGATGGGGACGCTGGCTCCCTCGTGTCCACCCGTGGTGTGCATCCACTCCCACGCGTTCCACACGAGCTTCGCATGGGACTCCTTCTCATCGCCGACGAGGTGCGCGAGGTCGACGAACGCAAAGAGACATGCGCCGAAACTGATCCCCACGGCGCTGAGCGCCATCGCGCGCACGGCTTGGTTGCCGAGGCGCCTGCCCCAAACGCCGTTCACGAATGCGCCGAGGAGCGGCATCCCGAGGATGACCGCGATGAGCGCGTAGTCGCTGGGGGGAAAGAGGGAGAGCATGTTAGTTCCTCAGGAGGTCGGCTTCGTCCGAGCGGACCGTCTGCCGCAGACGATAGAGCGCGAGCACGATGGCGAGTCCCACGGCTACCTCGGCTGCTTCGGCCGCGATGATGAAGAATGCGAACACTTGTCCCGTGTGGCTTTGCCCCGAATAGGTTTGCAGGGCGCCCGGCGCCAAGCGCGAGCGATTGAACGCAACGAGCGCGAGGTTGACCGAGTTGAGCATCACTTCGATGCTCATCAGCGTCACGAGGACGTTGCGCCGCACGAGGAAGCCGACACTTCCAATGACAAAGAGGATCGCGCTCAGCACCACGAAATGCTCGACGCCGATCATGCCGACTTCTCCTTCGAAACGGTGCCTTCGATCTCGTGGCTGAAGACCCCGGAGTGATCGGCGGGCAGCACCGGCGACGGGGACGTTCGATCGGCGACTTCTTGCTCGTTGCGCGAGAGCGAATGGAGGCCTTGACGGCCTCGCGCGACGGCGATGGCCCCGACGACGGCGACCATCAAGAGAGCGCTCGAAAGCTCGAAGGGGACGATCGCGTCGGAGAAGAGGACGGTCCCGAAAGCGTCGATCCCCCCGAACCCCGAATCGGGAACGGGCATCGGCATCGTCCGGTGGGAGACCGTCGCGACGTGCACGACGGCCGCGAGCGTGCTGATACCAGCCAGCGCGAACAGCGTCCCGCTCGCCGCTCGTACGACCCATCCGCGATGGTCGTTGGGAGTCGAGGCGCTCGGGCCAAGGAGCATGATGACGAACAGAAACAGGACGACGATCGCGCCCGCGTACACGATGAGCTGGACCGCCGCGAGAAATTGCGCGTGGAGTTCGAGAAATAGGCCGGCGACACTGAGAATGAGGAGGAGCAGCCCCATCGCCCCCCGGATCGGGTTTTTGGCGATGACGACCGATAGGGCGCCTGCGACGGCGAGGCCGGCGCATGCGTAGAAGTAGCCGAGCTCGAGCGGATTCATGTCACCTCCACGGCTCCGCGTTGAGCTTTGCGTCCGCGCGCGTGCGCTCGCCGCGTACGTAGGCTTCGAACTCGGGGCGGAACTTTTGAAGGAAGGCGAGCGCCGGCATTGCCGTCCCCTCACCGAAGGCGCAGATGGTATTGCCCATGATGCCGTTGGCAATCTCGTTGAGACCGTCGAGTTCCTGCAGCGAGGCCTTGCCGTCCAGAATCTTCGCGCACACGCGCTCGAGCCAACCGCTGCCCTCTCGGCACGGCGTACACTGCCCGCACGATTCGTGGCGGTAGAACTGCATCAGGTTCTGCATGCACCAGACCGGGTCGGTGCCCTCGGCAATGACCGTCACGCAGCACGTGCCGAGCATGGTTCCGATTCCGCGCATCGTGTCCACGCCCAAGGGCAGATCGAAGACGCTCTTGCCGTGCCACGCGTGCAGCGGCGACTTGGGGTCCGGCGCGTTCACCTTCTCTTGTGGGCGAACGACAGGAGTCGACGAGCCGCCGGGAATCGCGGCGAGCACCCCGCGACCCCCGAGAACGCCGCCGCCCACGTCGAAAATGAGTTCGTTCAGAGTGGGCCCGACCGCGAGCTCGACGACGCCTGGCTTCTTCACGTGGCCGTTGAGGCCGTAGAGGCGCACGCCGCCGTCGTTGATGTGGTGGAGCGCCGACAGCTTGCTGAAGGCTTCGCACCCCATGCCGAAGGCTGCCGGTACGCTGGCGATCGACTCGAGGTTGTTGACCGTCGTCGGGCAACCGAAGACGCCCGCGTTCGCGGGAAATGGCGGCTTGTTGCGCGGCTCGCCCCGGCGTCCCTCGAGCGAATTGAGCATCGAGGTTTCCTCGCCGCAGATGTATGCACCTGCGCCCGAGTGCACGTAAATCTCCACGGGATAGTTCGTGCCGAAGGGCGACTGGCCGAGGTACCCCTTCGCGCGCGCTTCACGGATGGCACCTTCCAGTCGCGCCATCGAAAGATCGAGCTCACCGCGCACATAAATGTACGCGACGTGTGCGCCGATTCCGAAGCAGGCGACGATGGCCCCCTCGATGCACGCGTGCGGATTGAGCTCCATGAGCGTGCGATCCTTGTGCGTGCCGGGCTCGCTCTCGTCGGCATTGACGACGAGGTAGTGGGGCTTGGCCGTCGTCCCGGGCGCCGCCTTCGGCATGAAGCTCCATTTGACGCCCATCGGAAAGCCCGCGCCGCCGCGCCCGCGGATGTTGGCCTTCTTGGCCTCGTCGACCACTTGCTCGCGGGTCATGGTCGTGAGCACGCGCTTGGCAACTTGGTAGCCAGCCACCTCGCGCTCGTAGGTCGCGAGCGACCAGCCTTCGGGCTTGCCGTAGACGCGCGTCAGGTAATCGGTCCGCTTGAGCATTCTTGGTTTCCGGCGTGTGGTTGGCCTGTGCGGCGGAAGCGGGGGCGGTTCAGGCCAGGAGCTTGGTCAAGATCTGGTCGAGGCGCGCCTGGGTGAGGTTCTCGTGATACTCCTTGTCGACCTGCATCATCGGTGCGGTCGCGCAACTCGCGAGGCATTCGGCTGCCCGCAGCGTCACCTTTCCGTCGGGCGTGGTTTCGCCGCACTTGATGCCGAGCCGCTTCTCGCAATGTTCGATGACGTCGTAAGCGCCCCGCAGCGCGCACGGCAAGGTGCGGCACACCCAGACTTGGTGCTTGCCGACCGGGTGCTGATTGAAGAGCGTGTAGAACGTGACGACGCCCTTGACGTGGGCGGGAGACACATCGAGTCGCTTGGCGACGTACTGCATCGTTTCCTCGGAGATGTACCCCGCTTGCTCCTGGCAAAGATGCAAAAGGGGCAGCGTCGCCGCCATCTTGGTCGGGTATCGTTCGAGGAGCTCCTGAAGCTTGCGCTCGCGTTCCGGTGTCAAAGCGAAGGGCATCGCTGGGCGGTCCTTGTGATCCATGGAGGACGCTCGCGCTCGGAGGACGATGGGTCGAGGGGCAGACCAGCGCCCCACCGCGCGAAAGGCCCGAGCGCACGCGGCAGAAAACGGCGCGAAACTAGTGGCGAGCGAGCACGGGTGTCAAGCCGTGCCGGACGGCACGACTGCTCCGACGATCTCCGCCGCGGGGCCGCAGACAATTCCCTTGAGCACCGGGATCTGCAGCCGCTATGCTGGAGGAGCGCTCCCGTATTTCCTTTCTTGTACGCGCACCCCAGATAGCGGCAGTGTTTGCCGCGCTAGCCGGTGCCCTTTGCCGCCCGCCCGACGGAGGTCCATTCGTGTTCTGTCCGAACTGTGGCACGCAAAATCCCGACGCGGCTCAGACGTGCTC
>JBAULD010000252.1:0-2382 GCA_049578005.1 Polyangiaceae bacterium | reverse complement strand
GCGGAACGCTGCCCGCATTGTTCACGCCATCGGTGAGGAGCACGACCACCTTCGAGCGCGAGGGCTGGTCTCGCAGTCGGTTGACCGCGGCTCCGAGCGCAGACCCGATTGCCGTTCCGTCTTCGACCGCGCCGATCTGGACGCGGTCAAGGTTCTGGAGAATCCAGTCATGGTCGAGGGTGAGCGGGCTGACCAGATAGGGGCGGCCCGCGAATGCGATGAGGCCGATACGGTCATTGGGTCGCCCTTCGATGAATTTCGAGACGACCGCCTTGACTACCTCGAGTCGGTCGACCGGCTTGTCGTCCTCTTTGAAGTCGAGAGAGCTCATCGAACCGGACACGTCCAAGGCGAGAACGAGGTCGACGCCGCTCGCCTGAACGTCGGCGTGCGCGTGCGCGATTTGCGGACGCGCCATCGCGACGACCCCGAAAGCGAGCGCCGCGGCGCGCATGGCCGCAAGCCAACGTCCCCACCGGCCGTGCACCGATTGCGATACGGTGCGCGCCGTCGTGGTGCTGGAAAAGGCGAGCGCCGGCGCGAGGCCCTTGCGTCCACGCCAGAGAAAAATCACCGGCACGAGGGCCAGCAGCCACAGAAATTGCGGAGACGAAAAGTGGATCATGACGCGACCTCCGCCGCCGCAGCCACGGCGTGCAACGTACCTGGATGTCCCGAGCGCCCTTCTGGCTCCTTCGCGGCTTCGGTTGTCTCGACGAAACGAATCGCGACGGCGATCATGGTCGCCATCTGCTCGGCACCCAGGGCAAAGCGCGCGAACTTGGCGAGGTCGCAACAAGACAAGAAGTCGGCGAGTGCTTCGCGATGGCCTACGATGGGGCTCGATTTGCTCGCGAGCAGGTCATGGAGAAACTCCTCGGTCGTCTTGTGCGCCGCCGGAAGAACGAAGCGCGCCTCGATGTATTCGCGCACCGCGTCGGAGAGCTCGGCCGAGAAGTCGGCGGCGCGCCCGGCAGCGATGAGCCCGCGGGCGCGCTCGATGCGCTCCATCGCTGCCTCGGCTGCAGTCTTGGCCCGCGGCCGGACGCGGTTGCGGAGAAGCCGGTACGCGACGAACCCGAGACCGAGAGTGGCGAGCACTGCCACGGCGATCGCTGGCCGAATCCACCAGTAAGGAATCATGATGGGTCCGCGAATGTCGTGGATGTCGGTCAACGCCGGTGGCGAACCGGCGCCGAACGCGCCGTGTGGCGCGGCGAGCAAGACAAATGCGACGGCCACCGCGGCAGCGGAGATAATGCGTTGCGGGCTCATCGTCGCCTCTTTTCGCGAGTCTTGAAGAAGCCGAGAAGCGCGGGCATGTACGGCCTTCCTGTATCGAGCTCGAGGCAGTCGACGCCCTCGCGTCGCAAGCTCCGCACGGTCTCGCAGCGGGCCTCGTTGGCGACCGCCGCGTAGCGCTCTCGCACCTCGCGCCTACCGGTGTCCATCTCCACGAGCTCGCCAGTCTCAGCGTCTTCGAGCGTCAGGAGGCCGACGTCGGGCAAGGTCATTTCTCGTGGATCGAAGAGGTGTAGTGCGACGAGGTCGTGGCGGCGGTGCATCAGGCGCACCGCGTCGCGCACCCCGGGCCGATCCAGCGCCGGACCGTCGGCCGCCTGGAAGTCCGAGATCAGAAAGACGACCGCACGGCGCTGTGTGACGTCGTTCGCGAACCGAAGCGCCTGAGCGATGTCGGTGCCGCGACTCCGCGGTGATGCGCCAAGGATCTCTTGAACCACACGCAGAACGTGCGCTCGGCCTTTCTTCGGCGGGACATACTTCTCGATTTGATCGCTGAAAAGGATGAGGCCCACCTTGTCGTTGTTCCGAGCGGCCGCCATCGCAAGCACGCTCGAGAGCTCAGCCTCAAGGTCTCGCTTGCTCCTCGTCGTCGAGCCAAAGTCGAAGCTGGCGCTCACGTCGACCAGAATCAGAATGGTCAGCTCGCGCTCCTCGCGAAACTTCTTGATGAATGGATGGCCAGCGCGTGCGGTAACGTTCCAGTCGATGCTCCGAACGTCGTCGCCCGGCACGTACTCGCGTACTTCGTCGAAGTCGAGCCCGCTTCCGCGGAAGACCGAGTGGTAATGTCCGGCAAGGGCGTCGTTGACAAGGCGCCGCGTCCGGATCTCGATTAGCCTCGTCTTCGCCACCATCTCGCGCACTAGCGACGTGTTCGGTGTCGCGGCCGCCGCGTTGGGTCGGATCATCATGGCACCGGCAGCGCTTCGAGAATGCGTTGAACGAGCTGGTCCGAGGTGACGCCCTCGGCTTCGGCCTCGTACGTCACGGCGACCCGG
Organism: Polyangiaceae bacterium; assembly: GCA_049578005.1. Classification (GTDB taxonomy): domain Bacteria; phylum Myxococcota_A; class Polyangia; order Polyangiales; family Polyangiaceae; genus Palsa-1150. The sequence continues at coordinate 79 of JBAULD010000252.1, read as the reverse complement.
TGTCGCAGAACATCGTGTGCGAGCGACTTGACGTCGAGCGGCGTGACGTATCCGCGCCCCTGGAGGAATGCCCATGCAC
>JBAULD010000251.1:0-1822 GCA_049578005.1 Polyangiaceae bacterium | reverse complement strand
ACCAGTTCCGCGCCAAGAAGACCGGCGTGATTCTCCAGCAGGGGCTGGAAGGCGAGAACACCGTCTACAAGTGGAAAGACATCTGCTTTTCGTGAGCGCGGCCGCGCGATCCGGGATCGAACGAGGGAGTCTCTCATGAACATCGCCGTCAAAGCCAGCAATGCCAGCAACCGGACCGGTTATAAATCGTTCGAGCTGGGCAGCTTCAAGTTCCGCCGCGACGAGTATTTCGTCTACATCGAGTGGCCCTCGAAGAAGGGCCCGATGACCCACACGATGTCGGCCGACGCCTTCCTGCGCGCCATGATGCGCGACGTGGCCTGGGGCTTCTTTTACTATCAGGTCAATTTCGATCATGTGTTCGGCACCAACAATCTCTACGGCAAGGTCGAGATGTTCGCCGGGTCGTTCAACGAGACTATCCGCTCGCAGGGGCTCAATCTGACCGAGACCTTCGACACGCCTGAGATCATGGCCACCTTCAAGGCGATCCTGGCGGACTGGACCAACAAGGGGTTCGATCCCTTCGCCGCGCCGGCGGAAACCACCACCGACTGGTTGGGCGCCAAGCACGGTGACAACCTCGCGGCGATCAACCGCGAGCGGCAGGTCAGCAAGCGCATTGTCGGTCTGCCCGGCGACACGCCGGTTCGCACCGACGCCAATGGCTACCCGGTCAATCGCGCCTTCGCCGATGTCGACCAGAGCCAGCCGGAGATCCACGCCGAGAAGGGCTATGAGGGCAAGGTTCACGGCTTTAACCTGTTCGCGCATCTCTCGCGCTCCGACGTGACCTGGAATCCCTCGGTTACGACGGTGGTCAAAACCAGCCTGTTCTGCCCGACCAGCGAGGAATACATCCTGCCGATCAAGCACGGCAACGACCGGGTCGAGTGGTTCCTCCAGCTTTCAGATGAGATTCTGTGGGATGTCGAGGACAAGAACACGGGCCGGCCGCGCGCCAAGGTGATCATGAAAGCGGGCGATATCGCCGCCATGCCCGCCGACATCCGCCACCAGGGCTATTCGCCCAAGCGTTCCATGCTGCTGGTGTGGGAGAACGTCAACCCCAGGATCGCCGAGATGCACGCCAAGGGCGAGATTCCGCCCTATCCGATCGAATTCTGACCGGACTCAGAACGTGGGGTTTCAGAATCGCCTGTTCATCGACGGTGAATTCACTGACGCGGCGGCGGCAGGCCGCATCGCGGTCCTCAACCCGCATGATGGCGGGCTGCTGACTGAGATCGCGGAGGCGCGCGAGAGCGACGTCGATCGGGCGGTCGAGGCTGCCACGAAGGCCTTCCCGGCCTGGGGTTCGCGTGCCGCGGCGGAACGCGGCCGACTGCTGCTCAAGCTGGCCGACGCGATCGAGGCCAATGCCGAGGAATTCGCCACCATCGAATCCCGCGACACCGGCCACCCGCTGCGCGACACGCGGAACCTCGACGTGCCGCGCACCGCGGCAACCTTCCGCTATTTCGGCGGCATGGCCGACAAGGTGCAGGGCAGCATCGTGCCCGTCGAAGCCGGCTTCCTGAATTACGTCACTCGCGAACCCATCGGTGTGGTCGGCCAGATCGTGCCCTGGAACTTCCCGCTGTTGTTCACCTCGTGGAAGATGGGACCGGCGCTGGCCGCCGGCAACACGATCGTGATGAAGCCGTCGGAGCTGACGCCGCTCTCGACGCTCAGGCTGGCCGAATTAATGCGAGAAGTCGGCATTCCCGCCGGCGTGGTCAACATCGTGCCCGGCTTCGGGGCGAGCGCGGGGCAGCGTATCGCCGAGCATCCCGGCATCCACAAGGTCGCCTTCACCGGC
>JBAULD010000250.1:0-5780 GCA_049578005.1 Polyangiaceae bacterium | reverse complement strand
CGGAAAGCCCGAGCCACCAAGCCCGGCCTCTATCGACGGATCGTCGGCGAAACGCTCACCGTTGTACTTGCCCATGCCGCCTTCTTGGCATTGGCCGTCTTTCTTTTCGGCTGGAGGCGCGGCGCCGTCGTGTACGCTTCCGGGTTCGGCGCCTCGGCCGCGATGGGACTCTGGGGTATGATGTTCATCAATTACGTCCAGCACGTCCACTGCGACCCCTGGTCCGAACACGACCATTCGCGCAACTTCGTCAGCCCCATCGCCAATTGGCTTGTCTTCCAGAGCGGCTTGCACGCGGCTCACCACGAGCACCCGGGCGCGCACTGGAGCCAGCTGCCCGACCTGTTCGAACGAATCGCCGGCGACATCCATCCCGAACTGCGACAGGCCAGCGTGCTCGGATTCTGTCTTCGCGCGTACGTGCTCGGCGCATTCTGGCCGCGCTTCCGGACCCGGCAGATCGGCCGTGCACCGTACGACCCGCCCTTCGATCCGCCGCTCGTAGCGGCGCAATCGTGAATCGACCTTCGACCGGCCATCCGAGAGCGCCGTGACTGCCCGAAGCCCGAAGGCGCCGTCGAGGAAACGACCCCGGCAGGCGCGCGCCCACGCAACGGTGAACGCGATTCTCGAGGCTACCGTTCAGGTGCTCGACCGGGAGGGGCTGGACGCCGCTTCCACGACCCGGATCGCGGAAGTCGCTGGAGTGAGCGTCGGCTCTTTGTATCAGTATTTCTCCCATCGTGACGCCATCTTGGACGCGCTTCAAGATAGGGAGTTCGAACGCGCCATCCGCCTCATGCAAGACGTGCTTGCTGACGGCAATCATTCGCAGACGCCGCGGGAAACCGTGACCGCGGTCGTCCGGGGGCTCGGCCGACTCTACGCCGCGTCCCCCGGCTTGCATCGAGTCTTGGCGATCGAGGGGTTGCGCGTCGCGAAGGCCGACCGCGTACACGCGTTCGACATGCGGGTGCTGGCCATCATTCGGCGGTTTCTCGCGGCGTCCAGGGCACCGATGCGCCGCCCCAACGTCGAAGCGGCGGCGTTCGTCGCATTCCACTCCGTTCGGGCGACCATGCTGGCGAACCTTCTGGAACGCCCGCCCAGCGTGGGGGAGGAGGCGCTCGTCGAAGAGCTCGTCGACCTCGTGCTTCGCTATCTCGTGCACGTCGATCCGAGTGCCTAGCGGCGGTGTAGAGTGGCGTAGCCCCACGAGGACCTCATGACGCAAGAACTGTGGACCGCCACCGATCGCTTCATCACGGATTCCCTCGTTCCTGCCGATCCGGCGCTCGAAGCGGCGCTCGGTGCGAGCGACGCCGCCAGGCTACCCGCGATCAACGTCTCGCCGAACCAGGGAAAGTTGCTCTTCCTGCTCGCGCGGCTCCAAGGGGCGCGCTCCGTGCTCGAGATCGGGACCCTCGGCGGCTACAGCACGATTTGGCTCGGACGTGCGTTGCCCGCCGACGGCCGGCTGATCACGTTGGAAGCCGATCCCAAGAACGCGGAAGTCGCGCGGACGAACATCGCCCGCGCGGGTCTGGCCGGGATCGTCGAAATTCGCGTCGGTCTAGCGCTCGATACACTCCCCAAGCTCGCGTCCGAGGGCCATGGCCCGTTCGACCTCACGTTCATAGACGCCGACAAGGTCCACAACCCGGACTACTTCGCGTGGGCCGTCCGGCTTTCGCATCGCGGTAGCCTAATCATCGTCGACAACGTCGTCCGCGACGGGGCGATCCTCGACGCGCACAGTAGCGATCCCGCCGTCCGCGGCACCCGTCGACTCTACGAGCAGATCGCCGCAGACCCGCGCGTCAGCGCCACGGCGATGCAGACCGTGGGCAGCAAAGGGCACGACGGCTTCGCGCTGGCGCTGGTCGTTCAGGATCCGTGATCGCCGGACGGGCTACTGAACGGCGCTGATGCAGGTCCCGCTTCCGGCGCACGTCAGCCCCGAGCAGCAACCGCACTGGCTGGTCGCGCAAGCCTGGCCCTCGGGCACGCAAGTGCACTTCCCCACGGGCGGCGGAACCGTCGTCAGCTGCTGCGTCCACTGGGCGGTGTGGTTGTGGGTCGTCAAGTCCTGGTAGGGGATCCAGAACGCGACTCCCGATGGGTCGGCGCCGGCACCCTGCGCCTCGGTGAACGTGATCGGCGCCATCCAGAGTTGCGGTTCTTGGCACTCGCTCGCGAACGCGGCTTTGTGGGCGCCCCCCGGCGTCTGGTACGCGTCGGCGGGATAGCATTGATACATCCCGGTTTTGTGGTTGAGGATGCGCACGCCGTAGTCGCGCGTCGACGAGAACGTGAACCACAGCAGCTTGTTGCCGTGGTAGTTTTGAACGAAGGGGGCCCAGCGCGGGTACGAGTTCGACCACGGAAGCGCAGAAGCCGCCGGGGTTCCGTTGGCGCGTTCCATGTCGATTGGCTTCGAATTGGCGACATTCTTCATCAGCATCAAGCGCGCAGCCGGGTTCGAAAAACTGTCGTTCGGGCACATCGGAGCGGTTCCCGTGGTGCATCCAGTGACCGACCCGGCGCTCATGTCGAGCGGTGCACGATTGAAGATCACGTACGACATCGGCTGATCGGGGGAGTAACTCGGGTAATAATTGTTCTCGCCTCCCGACTGAAGGAACACGGCGGGTGTGCCGAACGCTCCGTTGCCCATGTAAGGCACGGTGTAGAGGCTCCCGCCGAAGATGTGGTCGTCGTCCTGGCGAGCGCCCGTGAACGCCGTACTGCCGTTCGCGTCCCAAAGCGCGACCGAGCTCGGTTGGACGTAGACGACAGAGCTTCCGTCGACCGACCAGTCGGGCATAGTCGGCCGGGACTGCGCGCCGCCGACCGTCAGCGGCCCCACCCAACTGCCCGTTTGCCCGTTCCACTCGGACCAACCGTTGGTCGGAACCGCTGCCTGATAGCCAGCCGACGTGGTCGACGTCGCCCCGAACGCGCCCGCGCCACTCAAGGGTATGCCGTTCGACGTGACGTAGAACGACGCGAGAGGATTGATCGCCGTGAACCCGGGGGGCTGGCCGCCGGCGCGACTTCCGTCGACGCCGACCCCGAGCTCGGTGGCATTCGGCGAGGTCGTCAAATCGAGCAAGGATCCGCCGATGTCGCTGTACTCGTCGTCCGAGTCGTCGTCGTCCGAGTAGACGACCATGCGCTTGCCGTCACGCGACAGTGCGTGGCAGCCGTTGCAGGTCGCGCTGAGCGTCCCCGCCGTGAGGGTCACGGCGGAGGTGACATTCTTTTCCGAATTGGCGAGGTCCCCGAAGACTTTTTCCCATATCTGGCCGCCGACACCGGCCGAAGAGATCGTCGACTTCCAGTAGTAGTATGAGCCGAGCAAGTCTTCCTCGGCGATCGACATGTGAATGACGTTCGATTTCGACGCACACTTCCCGTCCGTCGTTCCGCGCACCGTCACCGTCATCGCGTTGCCGAGGCCGCGATTCGCCCCGACGAGCTTGCTCCACGAGAGGGGATCGATCGTGAGCTCGCAGCCGCCCGACGGGGCGCTGGACTGCGCGTCCACCGTTTGGGTCTTGCATGCCGTGATGATCCGCCAGTCCGTGTTGGGCGGCTGCGCCGACTGGCTGAAGTCGACTTCGAAGCTCGTGAACGGCGCTCCGTAGGGAGTCCATTGCACCGACATGACGTTCAGGTTTGGCGGAACGAGCACCGTGTCGTTGGGGTACACGATCTTGATTGCCGGAGCGCTCCCGCAGTCCGAGGCGCTCGGAGCAGGGAACTGGCACCCGGGACAATCGGGAGCATTGACGCCGCCGACTGCCGGTGTCGTCGCCATTGTGCTCGACGACGTACCGGAGCTGCTGCCCGAACCGGAAGCACCGGAAGACGAATTTGCCGGCGGACAGAGAAGCCCGCAACCGGTGGCGCCGCCACCGCTTCCGGCGTTCCCGGCGTTCCCGGCGTTCCCGCCGTTCGAGCCAGCGGCCCCGCCATCCGCGGTTCCTTGGGACGCCGACGACCCGCACCCGCCCGCCATGGCGAGAAGGGCCCCGAGCGCCGCAAGGGTACGCATTCCGGTGACACCGATAATCGATACTCTCATCCGTCGGACTCCCCGTGCCGTTGGGCGCCACGTCCCTCGATAAATACAATATTTCGAAGTCCGCGGAACTACGGCGACGTAGATAGTCTATGTGACTTCTCGTGCGCCGCCAGGATCATTATCCGTCTCCGATCGACGCACGCGACGCACACTGTGCGGACTCTGTGCTCTGCTCGCTCGGCCTGCGCAAACCGCGAGAAATCAGGCTGCGCAAATACCTGCGCAAATACCTCGCACGAACGCCCGTACACAGCGACAATACGTCGCTAAGACGATGACCGCTTCCACCCCTACGGACAACCCCCTGCTTTTCACCACGGACTCGGGCGCGCTGCCCGCGTTCGACCGCATTCGACCGGAGCAATCTGTCTTGGCGGTCGACACGGTGCTGGCGGAGAACCGCGCACGTCTCGAAGCGCTGTTCCTCAATGCCGAGGAGGCCATAGAGCGCAGCCCTTGGGAGAGCCTGCTCGACCCCTTAGAAGAAATCGAGGACCGACTGGCGCGAGTATGGGGTCCCGTGACACACTTGTTTGGTGTGACGAGCACGCCGGAATGGCGCAAGGCCTACAACGCCGCGCTGCCGAAGATCACCGCCTACCGGATGGAGCTCGCTCAAAACGAGGCCCTGTTTCGAACGTACGAGAGGCTGGCCGAAAGCCCCGCATTCGGCACGCTATCGCACTCGCGGCAGAAGGTCGTACGCGACGCGATCCGCGACTTCAAGCTCTCCGGCGCCGCGCTGCCGCCCGAAGGCAAGGCGCGCTTCAAGGAGATTGCTCTACGGCTCTCGGAGCTGCAATCGAAGTTCGAAGAAAACGTAATTGATTCGGTGCAGGCGTGGAGTAAGCACGTCACCCAGGAGTCGCAGCTCGCCGGCATGACCGAGCAAGGGAAGGCGGCCGCGCGAGCGAAGGCAGCGGCGAAAAACTTGGAAGGGTTCCGTCTGACGCTCGACTTTCCGAGCTTCGACGCGGTGATCAGCTACGCGGCGGATCGCGATCTCCGCCGGGAGTTGTACGAAGCATACGGGACGCGCGCGTCCGATCAGGGGCCGCTCGCGGGGAAGTACGACAATACGCCGCTCATGGATGAGATCCTCGCCCTTCGCCACGAGCAAGCTCGGCTCCTCGGGATGAGCAGCTATGCCGAGATGTCCCTCGCCACCAAGATGGCCGGAGCGCCGGACGACGTCGAAAAGTTCTTGCTCGACCTATTGGCGCGCGCCCGTCCGCGCGCCGAGGCGGAGCTCGCCGAACTCAGGGCTTTCGCGCTGGAGGTCGACGGCCTCGCCGACCTTCAGCCGTGGGACGTCGCTTTTTACTCGGAGAAGCTGAGGCAACGGAAGCTCGGCTTTTCGGAAGACGAGCTTCGCCCCTATTTTCCCGCCGACCGAGCGATTGCCGGGATGTTCGCGCTCGTCGGGAGGCTCTACGGGGTGACCATCGAAAGAATCGATGGGATCCCTACCTGGCACTCCGAAGTGACGACGTACGCGCTTCGTGAAGCCGATGGGTCGCAAATCGGCGTCTTTTACCTCGACCCTTACGCCCGCGAGGACAAGCGTGGAGGCGCGTGGATGGACGAGTGCGTAGGGCGCCGCCGCACGCGTTCGGGCTTGCAACACCCCGCAGCCTACCTCACTTGTAACTTCGCGCCGCCCCTGCCAGGACAACCTGCGCTCCTGACG
>JBAULD010000249.1:0-4546 GCA_049578005.1 Polyangiaceae bacterium | reverse complement strand
CCCCAAGGCGGCCCTCACGGCGCTGGATGGCTACGGGGCGCGCAATCCCCGAGGGACGTTCGAAGAGGAAGCGGCGGCGCTTCGCGTGCGGGCCCTGCGAGCCGTCGGCGATGCGGCGGGCGCGGAGCGCGAGCGGGCTAGCCTTGCGGCGCGCTTTCCGCGAAGCGTGCATCTGGCCGCGCTGGAGAAGTGACCTGGCGGCTCAGCGTGCTTCGTGGAACTCGGCGAGGGCGTGAACGGAGCGACTCAATCGGTGGAGCCGTCGTTCGCCGCGGGCGGGTAGACGAAGCCGCTCTGGGCATCGGCGGCGTTTGTGCAGGTGCCGCCATAGTGGAGGTGGAGGTTCGTACACGTGCCCACCGAGCCGGCGACGCAACACACTCGGCCCGGCGAGAAGAAGGGAAGGGTGCTTGGCGCATCCCAGAACGGGCAGCAGGGGGCCCCTTCAGGCCCGTTTGCGCAATACTCCGGACCAAATACTTTGTCACTTCGAACCTCCCACTGGACGACGCGACGCGCGGGTCTGAAAAAGCTGCAATGACCAGGCCGCAGCAGATCGATGCGTTGGAAGAGCGCGAACGCTCCGTCATCCTGACGCGCCGATCACCGCATGGCACAAGTCGGCGCGCGCTCCGACTCTCCAAGGGTTAATTGAAACTACATCGTCCCGAGCCAGATCGCGTGAACCCGATACGGCGTGCTGGCGAGTCCGTTCATCAGCCCTGGAGCTCGTTCGCGCGAGCCTTTTTCCAGAGGATGTTGCCCACTTCTTGCCGCGACGGAGGCGTCGACGGCGAGTCTCACCTCGGTCTGCGCGAAGAAGCGCTCTCTTCGTAGTTTTTCTGTTCATGGCGCGTCGCCCGATTGTGACCTCCGAATCCTTGTCACCAATCGTAGCCTCTGCGCGTTGGTCGATCGGAGCCCGAAGAACGCCATGACGACCCCCACCCACCAGACCGCCGCGCCCCCGACCGTCGGAGGCCGCCTTGTTGCAACAGACGTCCGCACGTTGCCGCTCGTCGGCGCCGCGCTCTCCGCCGACGCCGGAGGAGGGCTCGCTCGAGTCGTCCTCGAACAGCGCTTCCACAATCCGCACGTGGAGCCGCTGTCCGTCGTCTACTCCTTGCCGCTGCCCGCAGACGCGGCTGTGAGCGGGTTCGCATTCCGGATCGGCGATCGCCGGATCGCCGGCGAAATCGACCGACGGGCTTGCGCGCGCGGTCGCTTCGAGCGGGCCCTCTTGGAAGGGCGGACCGCGGCGTTGCTCGATGAGGAGCGGTCGTCGCTCTTCACACAGGAACTCGGAAACGTGCCGCCCGGCGAAGACGTTGTCGCCGAGATCACCGTCGACCAGAAGCTCCACTTTCTCCCGGAGGGCGCCTGGGAGTGGCGCTTTCCGACCGCGTCGGCGCCGCGGTATCTCGGTTCGCCCGGCCGCGTGGCGGACGCGGACCGGGTGGCACAAGAGGTGGCGGATGGGCCGATGCCCGTTCGGATGACGTTTGCGGTGAACGCGCGCGACGCGCTCGACGGACGGCTTCCCGAGTCGCCGTCGCACCGGTTACGGACGTCTGTCCGTGGTGTCGAGCAAGCGGAGGCGGCTGGCGTCCCGCTCGATCGCGATATCGTGGTCCGTTGGAGCGTCTGCCGGCCGGAGCCTGGGCTTCAAATCGAGTCCGCACGCGGCCCCGACGACGAGACCTACGCGCTCGTGACAGTCGTGCCGCCGTCGCCTTTGCCGTTGCGCGCGATCGTCGCGCGCGATGTCGTTCTCCTGCTCGACGTGAGCGGCTCGATGCAGGGCGAGCCCATCGCCCAAGCCAAGCGTGTCGTCGCGGCGTTGGTATCGACGCTCGGCGAGCAGGATTCGCTCGAGATGATCGCCTTCGCATCGTCGGCCAAACGTTGGAGGCGCGGCGTCGCGCGAACCGATGCGGCGGCCCGGAGAGACGCCCTGGAATGGCTCGCGGCCCTGACGGCGGGCGGCGGTACCGAGATGCGGAACGCGATCGAGGCGGCGCTCGCCCCGCTTCGGGCAGACGCCCAGCGCCAGGTCGTGCTCGTCACGGACGGACAGATTGGCTTCGAGCAGGAGGTCGTCGCGGCGATCCTTTCGCGGCTGCCCGCGAGCTCTCGCGTGCACGTGGTCGGGGTCGGCTCGGCGACGAACCGTTCTCTCACCGCGCACGCGGCGCGAGCTGGGCGAGGCGGTGAGATCCTCGTGGGCCTTGGAGAGGACCCGGAGCGGGCCGCAAAGCGCCTGGTGGCCGGAACGGCCGCGCCTGTGGTCGTCGATTTGTCACTCGGGGGTGACGCTCTGGTCGAGCACACCCCCCGACGCTTGCCGGACCTCTTTGCCGGCTCCCCGGTTCTCGTCGCCGTGCGCGCGCGCAAAGGCGAGCTGGTCGTGCGCGGCCGAACAGAGTCAGGCCCGTGGGAGCAGCGCGTTCACGTGCCGGAGCCTCTACCGGCTGGGCGCCGGGCCATCCCGGCGTTCTTCGCCCGCGAATGTGTCGAGGACCTCGAGACCGAGATCGCGGCTGACGGTGACGCAGAGTTGCTTGGAAAGAGCATCGAGGCCATTGGGCTGCGCTTCGGCGTGTCGACGCGCCTGACGTCGTGGTTCGCCGTCAGCGAGGAGCGAACGGTGGATCCGTCGGCGCCTCTGCGCCGCGTCCGGATGCCGCAGGGACTGCCGCACGGGATGTCGGTCGAAGGCTTGGGCCTGCGCGCCTCCGCGACAATGGCCCCGCTGGGCACCCTTGCTTTCATGGGGGGAGAGGGAGTGCCGCTAACGCGGGGCCCGGCTCCTTCGAGCGGCATCCTCGTCTGGCTTGGCTCCGCCATCCGCCGCGCGGGCACCAGGGCCGCAAAGCCCGCCGCGCAATTCGCGCGCGGGCGCGTGGCTCACCGCGACGGAAGGTCCGTCGTTCTCGAGCTCTTGGTCGTCGAGGCCACGGAGTGGAACTTGCCGGTCGAAGTCGACATCACTTGGGACGACGGCACGACCACGCGAGCCGCAGTTTTGTCCGAGCGCTCAACGGCTGCGGTCCATGTGACTCCCCTCGCGAGCGTGCGCCTGGCGATCGCGATAGGGGACACCCGGGCCATCGCTTGGGTGACATTTGAAGTCGGCGGCGAGCACTGGCGTGTGATGTTCTAGAGCGGCAGATGCTCGACCTCGACGCTTTCCTCCCCGACATCGGCTTGGGCGACGCGGACGCCTTCGCGCGATGGCTGGCCGGTGCCGAGCGCGTGATCCGCGATAGCCTGCGTCCGTTCGCTACCTCGGTGGACGTCGAGGCCGTTCTGCAGGAAGCTCTTCTTCGAACCTGGCAGATCGCGCCGCGCATCGAGCCTGACGGCAAGTCAAACTCGCTGCTGCGCGTCGGGCTTCGCATCGCGCGCAATCTCGCCGCCAGCGAGCGCCGACGCGCGCGCGGCCTTCCATCCGACGACGACGCCATCGATCGTGCCCTTGCTGCCGAGCCGGACGGCGCAACGCAACCTGTCAGGCCTGACCCGCGGCTTCGCCGAGTCATCACAGAGTGCGCGGCAGCCCTCCCGGCCCAGCCAGCCCGTGCGCTGCATGCCCGCCTCGAGAGTGCGGGCGGGCAGGACGACGACGCGCTCGCGGAGCAGTTGGGGATGCGCAAGAACACGTTTCTCCAGAACTTCACGAGAGCGCGAAAGCTCGTGGCGGAGTGCTTGAAGCGGCACGGGATCGACCTCGAGCTGGAGCTCGTATGAAGACGTCGCGCGATCCTCCGCTCGACGCAGTAACGACGGCCTGGAGGCCACGCGCGTCCGATGGCGCGATGCGCTCGCACCCCGCGTGGCATGACCTGGAGCTCGAAGCGAGGCGCGAGGCTTATGAGGTGACGCGCGCGCTGCGATCCGTGGAGGCGGCGCTGGATCCCGAGGGGCTCACGACGACGGCTCGGGCTGTGCTCCGGCGCATCCGCGGCGGATGAGTGCGCCGCGGAGTTCGCCCTTGAACACTCTTCAATGCGCGATCAACACCGCGTTCTCCGACACGACGAGCAATCCCCCCGTCCTTGTGAGCGCGACCGCGGACGGGAGCGTCAGCTGCGCAGGAAGGGCCCCCAGTCGCACGCCGTCGATGCTCGGCCCCCCGATGACCGTCGTCACGGCGCCGGTCGCGACGTCCACGTGGCGCACGGCATTGTTGGTCGAGTCCGAGACGAAGAGGTCTCCCAGGTCGTTGGCCGTCGCTCCAAACGGCTGCGCGAAATAAGCCATCACGCCGACGCCGTCGCCGAACCCCGAAGACGCCGGTTTCCCCGCGATCGTCGACACGGCGCCCGAGGCAATCACGATCTTGCGAACCGTGCGTCCCAGGTTGTCGGCGACGTACAGATCGCCGCGACCGTCCGCGGCGAGACCCGTCGGCGCATAGAAAGCGGCGCCCGCTCCGGCGCCGTCTCCGGTGCCGGGCGTCCCGAATTGCCCGGCGACGAGCGATATCTGGCCTCTCTGCAGATCGATCACGACGACGTCGTCGTCGTTGGAGTCCGTGACGAAG
>JBAULD010000248.1:0-3171 GCA_049578005.1 Polyangiaceae bacterium | reverse complement strand
AGGTGCACGATGTTCTCGGCGAGGTCGTGATCGCCCCCTGAGATGAAAATCTTCGTCCCCCGGATCGAGTAGCTCCCGTCTGTCATTCGCGTCGCACGCGTGCTCGCGCTGCCGACGTCGCTGCCGGCCTGAGGCTCGGTCAGACACATCGTGCCGCCCCACTGACCGCCGAACATCCGCGGGCAATAGAGCTTCTTCTGCTCGTCGGTGCCGAACGACGCGACGACTTCCGCCGCGCCGAACGCGAGCCCCGAATACATCCCGAACGCCGTGTTCGCGCCGCTGATCATCTCTTCGACCAGCACTTGCAGCGCCTTCGGAGCGCCCGCGCCGCCCCACTCCTCCTCGACGGAGATCTGCTTCCAGCCGGCTTCGTACAAGCTCTTCCAGGCTTCTTGGAACCCGCGCGGAGTGATGACCTTTCCGCCCTCGAGCCGGCACCCTTCGGCGTCGGCGGTGGTGTTCAGCGGTCCAATCACTTCGCAGACCCACCGGTAGCACCCCGCCAGAGTCGATACGCACTCATCGCGGCCCCACGCCGCGAACGGTGCCTTGCCGAGGAGGTCTTCGAGGTGGAACTGCTCGAAGAGTAAGAAGTGGAGCTCGCGAAGAGCGGCTTTGTACCAATTGTGCGCTTGGATGGGTTTTGTCACGGCGGCCTACTTCAAGCTTAATGCTGCGCCGCGGCGCAAACCAGGGATGAAATGGGCGACATGCCAGTACGCTCGCCTCCGAAACGCCCGAGACGAGCGAAAGCCGGCCCGGGCGGGGGGGCCTAAAGCTCGGCTCGGACGAGTACGAACTTATTGCAGAGCGTCTTGTCCGTTATTTCGCGATACGCCTTGGCGCCGACTTCGCTCTTCAGGCCGCCGATTCGCCCGTGCTCGGTGACGAAGTACATCACCTTTGCCCCCTGGTCCCGCTTCTGCTTGAGCCATCCGGTGAAGGTCGATCCCGTCGACACGAACGCGGGCACCCGATTTCCCGTGTAGAAGTTCTCGCCCTTCCAGTTCATCTGGTAGGCGACGAGAAGCTCATCCGGCGAGGCGCGATTCGCGTAGTACGCCGCGATGACTTCGTGCTGGCCCCAATGCGGCGCCGTCTCGGTCATGTAGACGTCGAGGCCCCACAGGGCCCACACGAACGCGAGAGAGCAGAACGCGGTGACGGCGTGCCGGCGCACCGAGCGCACGACGAGCGCGAACGACAGCGCGATGGCAACGACCCCAAAGCCCGTGAGAGCCGCCGAGAAGTCGAGCGAGTCCGGCCACGGTCGTCGATAGTTGTACGTAAAGAGATGCAGCAGCCGGATTGCGCCGGGTTGATCGGCGTTCTCCGGCTTGATGATGAGATCGCGCGCAACCAACACGAGCACGAGCGCTCCTGCGACCGCTCCTGCGGCGAGCATTCGAGCCGTGTGGGCTCCCCGATCGACGTCCGCCGGCGTGGCCTCGCTCTCGCTCGGTTTGCCGTTCGAGTCTTTCTTGCTGGCGAAGACCTTGACGGCCCCTACGCCCAATCCCGCGCCCGCGACCGCCAAGAGCACGCCCCAGAGTACGGACGGATCCCCGAGCCTACCGCCCGGCTTGATTCCGAAAAACGAACCGGGTTGCAGCCGTGCGATGCCGACGACGAGGAGGGTCGCCCCGGCGGTGATTCCGACGACGTAAGCGGCGAGCCTGCCCGGATCAGCGAGGCGCCGTTTGCCGATCATGTCGTCGAGGACGACGCCGATCAGCACCGCCACCGGCGGGACGGCAGGGAAGATGTAGTGGTGAAACTTCGTGCCCATGTACGAAAAGAGCGCGAAGCCGAGCAAGAACCACATGAAGAGTAGGACCGACGCGTCGCCGCGGTCGCTGTCCGCCTTCGAATCGCTTCGCCGGAGCCACCACAGGAGTCCCAATGGCGCCAGCCCCGTCCACGGGAAGAGCGCGTAGCCGAGCTGCCACACGTAGAAGCGAAAGCTCGTGTCGTCGCCTTCGTTCGTGTCGTGGACGTGCTGGAACGCCCGGTTGAACATGTCGTGGAAGATCAATCGGTCGGTGAACGGCGCACCGTGCCGCACGTACATCGCGATGTACCAGGGGAGGGCCACGATGGGAACGATGAGCAGGAGCCCGCTGCCAATTTCGAATTGCGTCAGCTCGCGGACAATGCGTCGAACCCGCGTGAAGAGATCTTCGCCGGGGCGTGACCCGGCGAGATAGAGAAACGTCACCAGCATGGGCAGGCCAAAACCGGCGGGCCCCTTACCCAGCGTGGAGATGGCGGCGAAAAACCATGCGGCCAAGTAGTAGAGGCGCCGCACGCGCCGCTCGCCCCAGCTCAAATACAGAAGAACGCCGAGCAGCGCGGTCCAGAGGAGGGCCTGGATCGCCGGCTCGAACGCGCCGACGGTGCGCCAGAGTGCGGGGCCAAAACCCTCGGGGTTCGGTCCGGTCGAGTGCGGAATGCTCGCAGGCACGGCCGAACGGCAATCTTCGTTTCCGGGGAGTCCGCAGTTGCCGCCGCCCGAGCCGCTTCGAAACTCGTCCCAATGGGGGCGGAAGCCGTGAGGTCCACCCGGGCGCCACACGAGCTCGAAGTTGCGCGAGAGCAAATAGAGAATCTGCGGCAGGGCACAAACGAGCACGGCCCCGAATACGAGGTGCCAGCCGCTCACGCGCAGGCGCATCGCGCCGGTTTTCACCTCGTAACAGCGCGTCTCGCGATGCTCGTCGGTGCGCAGGCCAAGCAGCACGAGCCCCATGCACGCCGTCATCGCGCTGACGAACGGCATGTCGGTCATCGTCTGATGGCCGATCATGTACCAGTCGGGCATGGTCGCCAGCACGAGGCTCCCGAGAAGCGCCGCGCGCCGGCCGAATGTCCGGGCCACTCCTTTGTAGAGCAGGTACAGGCTCAAGATCGTGAGCAGAACGACCGGCGCGCGCACCGCCCACTCCGGGTGCATGAGCGGACGCGTGCCGTCGCCGATCAGCATCTTGTCGGGCTCGTAGTGGACGCCGAGCGTCGCCATCGCGATCGCCTGCAACCACATGTCGAGCACCGGCTTGCTCCAGAACCAACCGTCCTGCGCCCACCAGAGGCTGATCCAGTCGTCGCGCGCGAGCATCTCGCGCGCGACCTCGCCGTAGTGCGTTTCCCATGGGTCCCAGAGCGCGAAGC
>JBAULD010000247.1:0-4890 GCA_049578005.1 Polyangiaceae bacterium | reverse complement strand
TTCCTGTCCCTTTCACGCGACACGGTATCATTCGCTCCTGGTCGAACGTTCCTCTCTTCCCGGCTGTCTAGAGATCAGCGCTTGGACCGAAGAGGGAGAAATCATGGGCCTGCGCCACCGAGAGCTCGACGTCGACGGGGTGCAGTTCCACCCAGAGAGCGTGCTGACCACGCAAGGCAAGCATCTCGTGAGCAATTGGCTGCGGCGCGTCGCTCGAACGAGTCGGGAGCAGACATGATCACGGACTTCGCCAAGTTTCTTGCTCGATTGCTCGCTCGCGAGCCGGTGGGCGTGGCGGACGTGCGCTCCGCCTTCGGGGAGATTCTCGCAGGAAAATGGACGCCGGTGCAGGTCGGGGCGTTCGCCGTAGCCCTCCGGATGCGGGGCGAGAGCGCCGAAGAGATAGTGGGCGCGGCGCTTGCGATGCGCGCAGCGATGCTCACCGTGGATCATCAGATGCCGGTCGTGGTGGACACGTGCGGAACGGGAGGCGACGGGGCGCATAGCCTGAACTTGTCGAGTGCGGCGGCTTTGGTGATCGCAGCGACCGGTCTAATCGTCGCGAAACACGGAAACCGGTCGGCTTCGAGCCGCTGCGGAAGTGCCGACGTTTTCGAAAATCTCGGGATTCCCCTCGACTTGGCGCCAGCGCGGCAAGCGGACGTGCTGCGTGAAGCCGGTATCACGTTCCTCTTTGCGCCTTCACACCATCCTGCGTTGAAGCACGCGGCGCAGGCGCGAAGCGAACTCGGCGCGCGTACAATATTCAACGCCCTGGGCCCGCTGGCCAATCCGGCGCGCGCCACGCACCAGCTCGTCGGCGTTTACGACGAGTCGCTACGGACCGTTTCCGCGCAGGCCCTGCGACAGTTGGGCGGCCGTCGCGCGTGGGTCGTGCGAAGCGAGGACGGTCTCGACGAGATCAGCCCGAGCGCGCCCACGCGTGTCAGTGAGCTCACGGAAGACGGAGAGATCCGTGAGCGCCTCGTCACGCCGGAAGATTTTGGGCTGCCGCGCCAGCCCTTGTCGACGATCGCGGGGGGGGACGTGACGACGAACGCGCGTGCTCTTTCCGCGATCATCGACGGACAGGATCATCCAGCGCGCGTTGCAGTCTTGTTAAACGCGGCCGCGGCGCTCGCCGTTGCTACCGGCGACGACTTGCGGGCTTGTGCCGACCGGGCAAGGAGCGCGATTGACAGTGGCGCGGCCCGGGCGAAGTTCGAAACGTGGAAGCGAGTAGCCGCTAGGGTAAGGGTCGCGTGAGCCTGCTCGCCCAGATCCTCGCGACCAAGCGGCGAGAAGTGGCCGAGCTTCGGGCGGTCGCCGCGATCGAACCGTCCCGCGTCCCCATCGACGTCGTAGGCGTCCTGCGCCGCGGCAAAGCGGCTCCCCTTCGGCTCATCGCCGAGGTCAAGCTACGAAGCCCGAGCGCTGGAAGTCTGTCACGCGCGCTCCGGCCTGGAGAGCGCGCTGTCGCCTACGCGGAGGCAGGGGCCAGCATGGTCAGTGTCCTAAGCGACAGCGCATACTTCGACGGCTCCTGGGAACACGTCGAGGAAGCGCGACTGAAGCTCGACCGAGCGGGTTACCGCGTGCCGGTGCTGGCAAAAGACTACATCGTAGACGAGCGACAGATCGCCGAGGCATGTATTCGAGGCGCCGACGCTGTTTTGCTCATCGCTCGAATCGTCGACTTTGCTGAACTCAAGCGCCTGGCACGTTCGGCGCGCGCACTAGGGATGGAGCCCTTGGTCGAGGTGGTCGACGAACACGAGCTCGAGCGGGCGCTTTCGGCGGAGGCCCGCGTCATAGGCGTCAATGCGCGCGACCTCGATACGCTCGCAATGGATGCGTCTCGCGCGGCGCGCGTTCGCGCGGCCATTCCTTCGGATCTCGTGGCTGTCCATCTTTCGGGATTGCGGGAAGCTGGCGACGTTGCAGAAGTTGCGCGCGGGAGGGCCGATGCCGCCCTCGTCGGCGAGGCATTGATGCGCGAGGACGATCCGCGACCGCGGTTGCGCGCGATGGTCCAGGCGGCGAGCTAGCCGAAAACTGTCCTTAGGCGGCTCCAACCTCTACCATCACGCGCAGCGTGGACCTCCAAGGTTGGATCGACCTCTACATCGATCATCTTCGCGTAGAGCGGGCACTCGCGCGGAACACACTCGAGGCGTACGCACGCGATTTGAACGCCCTTGCCACGCAAACCGGCGGCGAAGCGCAGCCGCGCGCAATCGGGGCGGACGCGATCGCCTCGTTGATGGCGAGCAACGTCGAGCGCGGATTTGGAGCGCGATCGAGTTCGCGCCAGCTATCGGCTTTGCGTGGTTTTTTTCGGTTCCTCGTGCGCGAGCGTGCGATGGACGAGGACCCTACACTCCTCCTCGACCGTCCCAAGCTCCCGCAAAAGCTGCCCCGAGTGCTTTCGTTCGACGAGGTCGAGCGTTTGCTCGCCGCCCCGGACACGTCGACCGAGCGAGGGAAGCTCCACGCTGCGATGTTGCACTTGATGTACGCGACGGGCCTACGCGTCTCCGAGCTATGCAACCTGCGGGTTTCCGACATCGACTTGCAGCGTGGACTCGTCACTGCGAAAGGCAAAGGCGACAAGCACAGACTCGTTCCGGTTGGCGAAGTTGCGCTCGATCACGCGACGCGATACCTGCGCGACACTCGCGGACGGTCCGCGAGGCCTGGTGAAACCGCTCTGTTCCCGTCGCCCCGAGGGGGCCCCTTCACGCGTCAGGCATTCTGGCGGATCGTTCGGCGCTGCGCCGTGGCGGCGGGTATCGTCCCACTGCCTTCCCCGCACAAGCTCAGGCACTCGTTCGCGACCCACTTACTCCGCGGTGGCGCGGATCTGCGAGCGGTTCAGGCGATGCTGGGGCACGCCGACCTTGGAACGACGGAGATCTACACGCATGTCGCGCCGGACCACATCCGTACGGCATACGACAAATCGCACCCCCGTGCGTGAAGGCAGCCGGCGTGTGCTATCTCGCGTTCATGCGCGCGCCGTTCGAGCTCCTTGAGCCGACCGGGCCGGAGACGCCGGTCATCGTGGAGGTGCCACACGCAGGACTGGATCTGCCTGCGCGGTTTCTGGAACCGCTTACCGCGCCGGCACGAGCGTTGGGACGCGACGCCGATCTCCACGTAGATGCCCTATACGAGGACGCTCCGGCCGAAGGCGCGAGTCTCATCGTCGCAAGAACATCGCGGTATGTGATTGACTTGAACCGCGCCGAGGGAGATGTCGACGGAGAGGCTGTGGAAGGAGGTCGTTCGGACGTGCGGATGCAGCACGGCCTCGTTTGGCGGACGACCAGTGACGGCGAAGCTGCCCTTGCCCGCAGGCTCCGACCTGAGGAGCTCGAGGAGCGACTCGAACTCGTTTGGCGGCCCTATCACAGCCTTCTCGCTTCGGTCATCGCGCGAAAGCGGGCGCGGTTCGGCGTGGCCGTGGTACTCGCGGCGCATTCCATGCCAAGCTTCGACCGAACCGGGGGTCCCGGAACCCGAGCGACCGTCCGCGGCGGCTTGGCTTCGCACACGGAAGATAGCTCCAGGCGTCAGGGCGAAGCGCGACCGCGCGCCGACGTCGTTCCGGGGACCCGAGGCCGACGAAGCGCCGACGCACGCTTCATCGATGTGGTCGAGGAGCACGCGGCATCCCGGGGCTGGAGCGTTCGGCACGACGACCCCTATGCCGGTGGCTTTACGACGCAGCACTATGGCCACCCCGCGGGCGGGGTCCATGTCGTCCAAGTCGAACTGGCTCGGCGGCTTTATCTCGACGAGACGGCCTTACGACCGAGTGGGAACTTCGCGTCGACCCGTGCCTGGTGCCGTGAGCTCGTTGCTCGGTTGGGTAACGTTGCGCTGATCGCTTGACAGAAAGCCCCCTGTCCGCCAAGTTGCGCATCTTCCGTCATGGCCAAGAGCGACATCACCGGTAAGCGCAGGCTAAAGGCGCACAACGTCTCGCATTCGAACATCAAGACGAACCGCTGGCAGCATGTCAACGTGCAGCGACGTCGCATGTGGGTGCCTGAGCTCAAACGATTCATCACGTTGCACCTAACGACCCGCGATATTCGCAGCATCGACAAGCTCGGGATCAGCGAATACGCAAAGCGTTACGGCGTCGATCTCGCGAGGATCTGAGCGCCCGCCTACGCGGACGAGAGGGCCTTTACGCTGTCTCCGCTTCGGACGAGGGCCACCGTCCGACCGCTCCTGGCCTCGGCGAGTGCTGCTGAGATCGTGATCGCGTTGAGCAGGATGCCGATCACGGCGTCGAGCGAAGCCTCCGCATCGGCCGCTTGCGCTATGCCGACGGCGAGGTCGGCCAGCCCATGGTGGGCGCGAAGCGCGATAGGCGCCGCGGCTCGGCACGGCTCTCCCGGCCGGGCTCTGGGCTCATGGCGCATGACGGGGACTGCGAAGGCGGGCGCGACGAGTCCAAGCGCAGGGACGTCGAGCCCGTCCATGGGTGCCTCGTAACAGGCGATTGCCACGAGGCCACGCGCGTCGGCCGCAGCAACGACCTGGGTGAAGGACGCGTCGTGCGCCGCGTCGCCCCGCCAGGGGACCAATAATACCCCGGACGGGTCGAGTGCACGGTCATCCTGCGAAACGATGACCGGACGTACGGACGAGAGATCCTCGCGGGTCAGCATGCCGCCCGCAGACCGCCCCGCTACCGCGGTCAGTTCGCTTGCCACGGAGTCTTCGATCAGCGCGGCCGCTCCACGCCGGGAGAACGTCTCCAGTACGCGCGCGCGCTCGGTCGAACGTGCTCGCGCGCGGTCGACCGCCGCGCTCCCGACGCGAAGCTGCGTCGCGCTGCCGAGCGATCCGAGCGCCCATGCAATTGCCGCGGGG
>JBAULD010000246.1:0-3201 GCA_049578005.1 Polyangiaceae bacterium | reverse complement strand
GTGCGCGACCAGGCCAACGCGCTCGAGCGCGGCGGGTCCCGAGGACCAGTTGGCGAATGTCGCTCGCTTTGCGCGGCCAGCCGACCTTGCGAGTCTCCGAGCTGTCGTGTTTATTCGCGCCCAGCTGGCGAAACCAGGCGAGGATCGTTTCGGGGCGCACGAATCTGGCAGCAGGCCCTGCGTTCCTCGGCAGTCAGCTGCTTGCCTTTGAGCGCCAAGCGGCGCCGCTGCTCGGCGGTAAAGGCAATCCGGCTCTTGCCGGTCGATGTCGCCAGAGTGTCTTTGAGCCCGAACCTCCTCTTGCAAGTAGTCGACGTTCCGGGCGCGCGCGACCATCGCACGACGGCGGGCGGCGCCGCTCACGCTTGAAGCAGGACGATGTCCCACTCGAACCTGAGGACGCCAGGCTCGCACGCGGCGACTTCCTTGCAGACGGTCAGTCCCGGATCGCGGTGCCGCGCCGCCATCGTGGACATCAGAATGTCCCTCTCGTTGAGCGCCTCGCCGGGAAAGTACATTTGCGTTACGAGCCGGTAGTCATCGGCCGTGAGGTCGAAATGGATGTGCGGCGTTCGCATTCCTCCGGCCGGGTCGGGGTAGGCACCGGGCTTTACGGTGACGACGCGGTACCGCCCCTCGGCGGTCGTGCGCACCAGCGCCGCTCCCTGGAAATTCGGATCGAGCGGCGCCTGGTTCTTGTCCATCGGATGGGCGTAGCGGCCCGCGGCGTTGGCCTGCCAAATCGCGATCGCCGCGTCCTTCACGGGCGATCCGTCCACCCGCAAGACGCGCCCACCGAGGTCGATGACCTGTCCGGCGGCACGACCGGGCCGGCCAGCGACGCGGGTGAGGTCGAAATCGTGGTCGGCAGGCATGCTGACCGGAAAATACGGCCCGAAGGTCTCTTGTGGAGTGGGTCGCAAGTGCTCCGCCGCGGCAGCCCGGGACGCGAACACTCCGGCGCCCAGGCCGATGACGACG
Organism: Polyangiaceae bacterium; assembly: GCA_049578005.1. Lineage (GTDB taxonomy): Bacteria > Myxococcota_A > Polyangia > Polyangiales > Polyangiaceae > Palsa-1150. Next base: position 2,220 of record JBAULD010000246.1, on the reverse strand, counting down.
CTCCGACGGGAAATGCTCATTGCGGCTCCTCGGCGTCGGGCCGACGTCGCCCTCGCCCCTTCACTTCCATAGCACGCCGCGCCGCTCACGTCGCCGCCGCCGGCGCTACCGGCTGCGCCCATCCGCCCCCCACTACGCGCCGTGAGTCAGGGTGGATCGTGCTCGGCCGCGCGCACGAAAGGAGCTACTCGTCCTCGAGCGTGGGTGGCTCGCCGCAGATTGCCTCTACCCTCGTAAGAATACCATCCGCTTGTGTCGCGGGGGCCGAGTTCCGAGCGTCACCCGCTCTCTTCACACGTTCGGACGCGGCGGGATGCGCGGGTGAAGCATGGCTTGGATGGGGGTTCGCGCCGACGCCAACGGTCGGCGCAGGCGCGGTGCCTGAAGCCGAGATCGCGAAGTTCGGCGAGGTCGGCAAAGAACTCATGCTTGGAGGACGCTCGGCCGGGTCCCTGGACAGCCGCGGAGCAATGCCTGCTCCACGCTCTGGGGTAGCCAGGGGGCGTGGGCGCGCGCCGGCGCGGCGTTCGAGGACCGCTGAGCGAGTCGATACACCTCCATGACGACACGACGACGTTCTGCGCTAGCGACGACCGAGCGATCGCCATCAGTCGGTCGCGGCGTCGACCCCCGCGTCGCCTCCGTAGAGCAGCGCATGCGGAATCAACGTATTGCCCGATCGGGTTAGGGCACTGCACCTGGTGCCCCGGCGCGGTCGTACCGCAGTTCCATTTGCCCGAGGCGCAGGTGCAGAACGAGGGCGATGGCGTGTACAGGCCCAACCCACATGCAACGCAAATCGTGGGGCCCGGGCAGTTCGTTCCACTTGGATAGGAAGAGCAGTCCGCGTTGGCGGACGCCAAACAACCGGGCCTGAGTGTGCCATCGCCCCCCGTGGACGAAGTGCACGCGGCCAGGCCGGCAGCCAACGCGACGAAGGCCAAGGCTGCTATCAAGCATCCTATCGCTCGCCTTGGTCTGCATGGGCCATTCTCATTAGAGTGTAAATACATTAATCGCCTCCCTATCGGTGTACAGGCGGCCATTAGCGTGCGCGGTGTATGGCGCCAATCCGCCGCCGTGGCGCTTCACATGGCCGCCCGGGGCGTCACCGAACTTGTGGGTCGGTGCCGAGCGTGCCGTCGGGTTCGGCGATCAGACGAGCGCGTACCCAGCGCCCGTCGTTCGGTGTGTCGCTCTTGCTCGATGGAGCCGGCGAATCGACCACGCTCTCGAAACCCTCCACCCTCATAAGAATACCGTCCGCTTGTGTCGCGGGGGCCGAGTTCCGAGCGTCACCCGCTCTTTTCACACGTTCGGACGCGGCGGGATGCACGGGTGAAGCGTGGCTTGGATGCGGGTCCGCACTGACGCAAACGGACGGCGCTGGCGCCGCGGACTGGCGGTCGATTACCGCGTTCATCAACCACTGCGGCGGGGAAGCCGCTTCGACCACGGGAGCTGACGGTTCGCTGTCCGATGCCGGTCGCCAGGTTGGCGCCCGCAGATAGCTCCGCACCCCGCCGACGCCGACCACCATCACGACAACGCACGCCGCAGCGAGGGACGCCGCACGTCGGTTCCAGACGCCGCGCTCGACCCTCACATCAATCGTCGGTGCACACGTCACCTCCCGTCGCACTTTGGAAACCTTTGGCGGCGGCGTTCGATCTCTATCGACCGCACGCACGGCGGCGACATTGGCGTTCGCGAGCGAGGCCGCCCGAGAAGCGGCGCGCTCTCCGTCGATCCAGTTGACGAGCTGGACGGCGCGGGAGGCATCCGTCGAGATGTCGTCCTCGACGTCCTCGAGAGACGACGACCAATCGAGCGGCACCGTGTCGTAGCCGCCACCGAGGTCGCGAAGCTCGGCGAGGTCGGCAAAGAACTCCAGAATGCTTGGAGGACGCGCGGCCGGGTCCCTGGACAGTGCGCGGAGCAATGCCTGCTCCACGCTCTGGGGTAGCCACGGCGCGTAGCTGCGTGCCGGAGTGGGGCTCGAGGACCGCTGCGCGAGCCGATACGCCTCCATGACGACGCGACGACGTTCTGCGGTATCGACGATCGAGCGATCCCGCCCGTTGAGCAGCTCTTTCACGCGCGCCGCATACGGGTGAGCGAGCGTCAACAGCTCGTAGAGAACGATCGCGAACGAGTAGACGTCGGAAGCGGGCGTCACGAGCCTGGAGGCGGCCGCTGGGATGCCGGACCTCACGAGCT
>JBAULD010000245.1:0-4123 GCA_049578005.1 Polyangiaceae bacterium | reverse complement strand
GACGCGCCCGACGCTGCGCGCCCAGCCGCGCCTTCGAGCCGTGCGCCCGTGGTGCCTCCGCAAACGAAGAAGCCATGACGCGCGGAGGTCGCGAAGGGGAGACGTACCGCGACCACCCACGCGGGCGAAACTACTTGTTGGGCTGTGGGGTCACGCGCAGATAGGGGCGCAGCGCCGTGTAGCCTTTCGGGAACTTTTGTTTGATCGTATCCGGATCTTGGAGCGACGGAACGATGATGACATCCTGGCCGTCCTTCCAGTTCGCAGGCGTTGCCACCGCGTGGCTGTCGGTCAGCTGCAGCGAATCCACGACCCGCAGGATTTCGTCGAAATTGCGGCCGGTGCTCGCGGGGTAGGTGATGACGAGGCGCACCTTTTTGTTCGGATCGATCACGAAGACGGATCGGACCGTGAGGGTGTCGTTCGCATTCGGGTGAATCATTCCGTAGAGATTCGAGACCTTGCGGTCGGGATCGCCGAGGATTGGGAAGTTGAGTTTCGTCTTTTGCGTCTCTTCGATGTCGACGGTCCACTTCTTGTGCGACGCCACGTCGTCGACGCTGACCGCCAGCACCTTCACGTGACGCTTGTCGAACTCCGGCTTGAGCTTCGCGACCACGCCGAGTTCGGTCGTGCACACCGGGGTGAAGTCCTTCGGATGCGAGAAGAGAATTCCCCATGATTTGCCGAGCCATTCGTGGAAGTGGATCGGGCCTTCGGTGGAGTCTTGCGTGAAGTCGGGGGCGATGTCGCCGAGCTGGATGCCCATGGAAGTGTCTCCTGTCGTTTCGGTTGCGCAGATCCTATGTCCGTGAAACCGAACGTCAAGAGAGCGCGGGGCGGCGGCGGGCTGTTCGGTCCCGCGAGAAGGATAGACCGGAACCAGGGCCACCGACTTGGCGCCGCCCCCGTTCCTCAGTACCTTGCGTCGACATGCGCCTCGCCGTGCTTTCTCTCGCCGCCCTCACAACGGCCGCCCACGCCTCGCCGGCTCGCGCCGACTTGAAGAGCGACCTGACGATCCCGTTTACCAAGACGACGCTTTCGAACGGCATGGTCGTCATCCTGAGCGAAGATCATGCGGTGCCGCAGATGGCCGTCAATATTTCATACGGCGTGGGCTCCCGCATGGAGCACCCCGGCCGGACCGGCTTCGCCCATCTGTTCGAGCACTTGATGTTCATGGGTACCCGCCGCGCGCCGACGAAAGCGTTCGACGGCTGGATGGAGGAGGCGGGGGGGCGCAACAACGCGTGGACGGCCGAAGACCGCACCGATTACTTCGACATCGCGCCGCCGACCGCGCTCCCTCTCCTTCTCTGGCTCGAGGCGGATCGAATGCGCGATCTCGGTCCTCTCATCGACAAGGAGAAGCTGGACCTGCAGCGCGACGTGGTGCGAAACGAACGGCGCCAGAGCATCGAGAACCGGCCCTATGGAATCGCCGAGCTCGAGCTTCCCAAGCTCCTCTGGCCCGAGGGCCATCCTTACCACCATCCGGTCATCGGATCGCACGAAGACCTCGAGGCCGCTGCCGTCTCGGACGTGAAGCAGTTTTTCGAGACTTGGTACGACCCGTCGAACGCATCGCTGGTCGTCGCGGGCGACTTCGATCCCGTCAAAGCGCGAGAGCTCATCGACAAGTGGTTTGGAGCAATGGTCAGCCGCGCGAAGCCCGTCGATCCCGGCGCGCCCGGTTTCACCGACGAAAAGACGACCCTGACGAGCGTCGTTCGCGAGACGGTGCCCGACAACGTCGAACTCGCGAGAGTGACTCTCGCGTGGCAGTCGCCTCATCACTTCGGGCCGGGCGACGCCGAGCTGGATCTGGTCGCCAGCGTGCTCACCAATGGCAAGGCGAGCCGTCTGTACAAGTCGCTCGTGTACGAGCAAAAGATTGCCCAGGACGTTTCGGCGAGCCAGGAGTCACACGCGCTCGCGTCCGAGTTCGTCATCGAAGCCACAGTTCGCCCGGGGATCGATCCGGCGAAGGTCGAGAAGGCTATCTTCGACGAACTCGCCAAGGTGCGAACTCGAGAGATCAGCGCGGAGGAGCTCGAGCGAGCCCGCAACGAATACGAAATGGCGTTCGTCGATCGACTCCAGGGCGTTCCGGAGCGCGCGTCGCTGCTCAACATGTATCAGGCCGAACTCGGCGATCCGGGTTACGTACAGCGAGATCTTGATCGCTATCGGCGCGCTACGGCGGCGGATCTACTGTCGTACGCGAAGAAGGTCCTCCTGCCCGACTCCGTCGTCATTCTCACCATCGTTCCCAAGAAGGAAGCCAGGCGATGAAGCGCTCCCTCGCGATTTCTCTCGCCACGGTGGTCACGGTCGGGTGCGGCGGCGGGCCTACCCCGCCCCCCCAGCCGCCACCGTCACCGCCTCCCGCGGCGAGCGTTCCGGAGGCGGTCGCTCCTCCGGCCCCACCTGATCCTCTCGGCCCGCGCCCGGTGACCCCTCAACCGGCACCCTATTTGCCGCCCGCGCCCACCGTGATGTCGGGCGTCAATGGGATCACCGTGTGGCTGCTAGAACGGCACGAGGCTCCGGTGGTCTCATGCAGTCTGACCATCCCCGCGGGGGCGTCGAGCGACCCGCAAGGCAAAGAGGGGCTCGCCTACGCCACGACGAACATGCTCGACGAAGGAGCTGGCACGCGCGGCGCCATCGACTTGGCGCGGGCCATCGACGACCTGGGGGCACGTATTCACACGGACGCGAATGCCGATGCGAGCTTCGCCTCGGTCACCGTCGCCAAACGCAATTTCGACCGTGCCTTCATTCTCTTTGGCGACGTCGTCGCGCGTCCGCGATTCGAGCCGGCGGAGTTCAAGCGCGTGAAAGACCTTTGGGGCAACGAGCTTCTCGCGCGTGAGAAAGACCCGGATGCCACCGCGCGCGTCGTCTACCGCGTGGTCCTCTTCGGCGCGGATCATCCGTACGGTCACCCGTGGGACGGGAGTCCGCGAAGCGCAAAGGCGATCACCCTCGACGACGTGAAACGGTTCTACGGCACCGAATGGCGGGCGGACCGTGCGACGCTCGTGTGCGCGGGCGACGTCACGGCGGAGGAGCTCACCCCGCTGATGAATACCGCGTTCGGGGGGTGGAAGGCGCCCTCGAAACCGGCACCGGCGCCGGTCGTGCCGCCACCGCCCAAGGGGCCGCGGCCCCGACTCGTGCTGGTCGATCGCGCAGACGCGCCCCAATCCGTCATCGCCGCCGTCAAGCAGGGCATCGCCGCCTCGAGCCCCGACCTGCCGCCGCTCTGGCGAGTCAACGATGCGATCGGCGGCAGCTTTACGTCGCGCTTGAATCAAGACCTGCGAGAGGCCCACGGGTACACGTATGGGGCGCGTTCGCGGTACTCACTTTCGCGCGGTCCTGGTCAGGTCGTCTCTTGGGCGAACGTCGTCACCGACAAGACGGGCGATGCGCTGGGCGCGATGCTCGTGGATCTGCAAAAGTTCGCCGAAGGAGGGATGGATCCGGGCGAGATCGAGCGGACCCGATCGCAGGCGCGCGGAGACCTCGTGAGCGTGTACCAGACCGTCGAAGGCATTGCCGGGCACCTCGCGGGCGACGCGTCGCTGGGGCTTCCTGCCGACTACCAAGCCAAAGCGAGCGCCGCCCGGGAGGCGGCGGACAAGACCGTCCTCGACCGATTGGCCAAGCAGTTCTACGACCCATCGGACGCCATCCTGGTGGTCGTGGGCCCCCGCGCGCGCGTGCAGCCGCAGCTCGACAAGCTGGGGCTGCCAGCGCCCCAGATCCGCGACGCGACGGGCAACGTGCTCAGGTGAAGAAAAGGGGGGCACGATTTCGTGCTCCTCCACAAATCCGCCGGCCGGCCCGGCGTGTAGAGGGGGCATGAACGCACCTCCGTCCGACCGTCTCCGGCAGCTCGCGGCCTTCCTCCTGCGCCCCGCCATCGGCCAGCCGTCGCGGGCCACGTTCCTCGTGAGGCTCGCCGCCGGCGGGGTGTTCGTGTCGTCGGGCCTCGTGAAGCTGCTCTTCGACAACCAGGGCCCCGGTCGCTTCGCGAAGCTCGGCCTGCCCGCTCCCGCCGCGCTCTCCACGTTCGTGAGCGTGACCGAGATCGTGTGCGGTGCTCTGC
>JBAULD010000244.1:0-2561 GCA_049578005.1 Polyangiaceae bacterium | reverse complement strand
GCCTCGTAGTGCGCGACCGCGGAGCGCGCGCGCAGCGCTCCGACTCCAATGGCGACGACGCCCGCCATGGCCGCGAACGCCGTGGTTCGGCCTGAAAACGCCAGGAGCAAGACGATGATGGCCGCCGCGGCGGCCACCTGCCAAGGAGCCGAGAGAAACAGCCCCCCTGCGACGAGTCCAGTAGCGCCGAGCAAAACGGGATCGACGCGCTCGGCAGTCAAAGGATTGGCTTCGGGTCGCACGCCCACCTCGCGAGCCGGAGGCCAATCGCACGAGCTATGCCATGTTTGGGTCTTCGGAAACCCCGGCGGGCTCCGCCCTTCGTCTGTCTTGGACGGGCCTGCCCCTGTCCTCGGACAGGCCATTCACGTGTCCCCAAGCTCGTTTCTGCGTCGGTTCGTCGAGGCGCGACAGTTGCTGGTCACGTGCACACGACCATGAGCCAGCGCTTCTTTCGATGCCCGGATTGCGGGTTACCCCACGACGCCTGCCACACCCGTTGCCCAGCCGCGCCAAAGCGAGGCACCCCCGGCAAGCGCTTGTCCTCTTCGGGGCTGGTCCCCGTCCGCGCACCCCCCTGGCCGCCTCCGGAGCGCTGCCTCGTTGGAAAGACAATCGGGGGCAAGTACGCAATCTGCCGGGTCCTCGGCGGCGGAGGGATGGGAACCGTGTACGAAGCCGAGCACGTGGCCCTCGGTCGCGTCGTCGCGATCAAAGTCCTCCACCGGGTTCACGCGTCCGGCAAGGAGCCAGTCATTCGCTTCTACCGCGAGGCCCGGGCGGCCGGGTGCATCGGCCACCCGAACGTCTGCGAGGTCTACGACGTCGACAAGCTGGATGACGGCAGACCGTACCTGGTCATGGAAAAGCTCGTCGGCGAGACGCTCTCCAGGCGCATCGCCGTGGAGGGCAAGCTGCCCCCCGGGGAAATGGTGCACATTTTGATACAGGTCCTTTCTGCCCTCGCGGCGGCGCACGAACGCAGAATCATCCACCGCGACATCAAGCCCGAAAATGTGCTTCTAGCGGAGCGATCGGGCTGCCCACCCCTGGCCAAGCTGCTCGATTTCGGCGTCTCGAAAACAACGCGTGGAGACGCCACCCAGGGGCTCGACGATGTTGACCTCACGAGAAGAGGAACCGTGATGGGAACTCCACACTACCTCTCACCCGAACAGGCGCGTGGCGATCGGGACCTCGACGCTCGAGTCGACATCTACGCCTGCGGGGTACTTCTTTACGAAGGATTGACGGGCCAAAGACCTTTCCACGGGCCGACCCACGCCGAATTGCTTCGCGCGATCCTGAGCGCGAAGCCGCGCCCTGCCCGTGAGCTCCGACGCGCGCTACCGAGCGGTTTCGACGCGGTGCTGGCGAAAGCCATGGCGCGAGACCGCGACGCCCGATATACGACGGCCGCCGACTTCCAGCGCGACCTGCAGTTGCTCCGCGAGCAACCCGAAGAAGGGCCCCGACTGGGCGCCAAAATCCTGCGACCCCGCCCCGTGCCCCCGCCGCTCGGCGCCGAGAGCGAGGATCACCCGACCCAGATTTGGGGCGGTCGGTTGCCGCGACCAGCGGGCCCGAAAACGACTCTCGCTCTCGAGAGGTCGGCCGGATTCAATTCCGACGACCGCGACACCGTCGTTCGGTCTCGGCTGAGCGAACGGCTCGCTCGGGCGGAGAGAGAGCGGTTTTAGGACATCGGCTCGATCTCGGGCCGCCGCGGGTAGAAACTCGGACGGTCGGACCGCCGAGAGACGCAACATGTCGGCCGCTCATGACGATGGGGTGCCCAGGAGGTTCATCCATGCTCCCGTCGACCAAGAAGTCGGTTGCGCTTCCGTTCTCTCCCATCGCGTCCCCCCGCGCGGCGTGGATGGCAGCCGCCGTCGGTGTAAAGGGTATCCAGACGCTAGAATCCATTTTCCTCGCGCAAGGGGGCGGGGACCGCTTCAGCGCTATCGGTTGGGGCGTGATCGAGATCGCGTGCGCCTACGTCGCTACCCGCTTTGCCATGCGGGCGCCGAGGCGCCGGGACGCGGTCATTTACGTCGCCGCCGGAGCGATGGCTTCGGTGGTGATCGGCGCCATCCGCCTTTCGGGTCGTGGATTGGCGCCGTTGAAGGCGGGGGCCCAAGAGTACCCGGTTGCCACGTGGCTTCTCGTCGCGCTCGCGCTCAGTATCGTGCTGCCGCTCATCGCACTATGGAACGCGCTGCTCGCCAACGTCCTCCACCCCTTGATGCAATCGTCTTCGCACGAGAACTCCGATCGGGCGCTGGCCGCCGCCGCCTTGTGGGTCGCGGTCCCCCACTCCGCGGCCGGCATTCTCTGCCTATCCCGGTTCGGAGCAGGCACGCCATTGTGGATCAAGGCGATCGATCTCGTCGTGCTTGTCGCCCTTCCCGCAGTCTTGGCGCTGCTCGGGGTGGCTCGCATCCGCCAACGTCGTCGTTGGCTTCGGCTCGTCGAAGGAGGCCAGCAATCCGGCTGGCGCCTGGTGGATTCCGACATGCCGGCGCGCGTCCAATTGCCGGTCGTGGCGGGGGCTCAGGGCC
>JBAULD010000243.1:0-2536 GCA_049578005.1 Polyangiaceae bacterium | reverse complement strand
CTGGCGCGCCGATTTCAGCTATCAGGCGTTATCGGTTCGATGGCAATCGATCGTCCTTGCCGATCGGTCGACCATTGGGCCCACTTGTTTACGCCCATCTACACCTCGCGTGCCTGCAGTCCTACGCAGCAACACTCTGCAGCGATAGGAACAGTCTGCAAGTCCGGCGAGAATTGGTGCTACGCATCGATCGATGCGAATGCTCGCTAACGCTGCCCAAACGGCCGGCAATCCAGCGCGCGGCCGTCGCGGGCGAAGCGCGAACTTTCCGCCAGCGGCCCGACTCGCGGCCGCATTCGGTTGCCTGCTTGCCTGCCTCCCCTCGGCTGCCTGGGGTGGGCTGCCTGATGATCGGCCCGATATCCCAGTCCATTTCGCGGTTGTGGTATCGGGCAACTGTCCGGGTCTTCAAGCATTCGTCGATAGTGTGAGGGCGCGGAGCGTACGCATCCGGGAGGCAACTGAAGACGAATCCGCGCCGTCGATGCACGTCGCGCTACGGGCCGAGGACAAGGAAGTCCTCGGCCAGCTGACGTTTTTTCCGATCGACGGACCCCTTCGGGGACAAGAACTGCGACGCGAAGTGCGAGGAGCCGACTGTGAGTCGGTCGCGACGAGTTTGACATTGGTGGCTGCGGTCATCCTCGACCCAGAGGTGCCCGGGAACGGCGTTGAAGCCGATGTGGCGCCTAGCTCCCCGCCGGGAGCATCACACGCCAATCCGGCACCCGGGCAGACGTGGCCGTCATCGACGCGGGAGGAGCACGTGCCTTCGGCCGGCACGCCGGGCGCGGTGCGCTTCTGGTTTGGTGTGGGCTTGGAAGGCGCGCTGGGGCTCGGCCCGGACCTTGCTGTCGTCCCCCGCGCCTTCGCCGATCTCGAGCTCGCGGAGGCGCGGCTGAGTGTGCGGCTCTCGTTCGGCCGTGGGTACACGCGGACAATCGAAACGGCCGCCGGGAGCGCGGAGATCACGCTCACGGATCTTCGGCTCGAACCGTGCGTCGACGTCTCGTCTCCAGCCGCGTTGCGGATACGCGCGTGCGGCATCGTCGACGCTGGGATGCTTGAGGGGGTTGGTACGAACACGAAAGGTCCGCGAAGCGAGAGTCGCCCTGTCACCGAGCTCGGGCTCGGACTCCGCCCGACCTGGATCATTCGCGATTCGATCTCTATCGGACTGCTGGCCGGCGCGGCAGCGCCCCTCGCGCGCTACCGGTTCTATTTTGCCTCCCCGGATACCACAGCGTATCGCGTGCCCACCTGGGCGGGCCTGCTGGAATTCAGCATGGGAGTGCATTTTTGATGATCGATCGCGCGTCCCCGCGGAATACATCGTCATGATCGAGGCGCGTCTGGCCGGACTGCTCGCCGCCTCGAAGGTCCAACCTTCTGCTGTGGAGTGGCCCTCGGACTCGACGCGTCTGGAGCGCATGGCGGCGCAGCACTACGATTTCATCTGGCGGTCGCTGCGACGGCTGGGCGTCGCTGATCAGTCTGCCGGCGACGCGACCCAGCAGGTCTTCGTGCTTGCCGCCGAGAAGATGTCGCGCATCGAACCCGGTTGCGAACGCCCATTCCTGTTTCAAACGGCCGTGCGGATAGCGATGTCGATCCGTCGGACGTTCGCGCAGCGGCGGGAGGCGATGATCGCGGAAGGTCTTGACGACATCGTCGACCCGGCTCCGCTGCCGGACGCAAGGGCCGAAGAGACGCAGCGCAGAAGATATCTCGACGCTCTGCTCGATGCCCTCCCCATGGACCTCCGAACCGTGTTCGTTCTCTACGAGATCGAGGGCCTCGATTCGCCCGAAATCGCGTCAATGCTGGACATTGCCGTCGGAACCGTGGCTTCGCGCCTGCGCCGATCGAGGGAAATGTTTCGGCGTGCCTCGGAGCGCCTGCGCAAACGCCTCGAGCGGAGGGGAGCCCAATGACGCCGCCGCGCCTGTCCGAAGTGGGGACCGAGCTCGAGCGGGGCCTGCTCGCCTCGGCGCGGCTCGACGTGAGCGGAGAAGATGGGCTCAAGCGCACTTTGGTGGCTCTCGGTGTCGGCGCGGGAGCGCTCTCGGCGGGCGCAACGACCGCCGCGGCCAGCGTGGGTACGGCCGGGGTGGCCACAGCGGCTGGAGGGACGACGATGCTGGGCGGGGCGGGCGCCGCAATGCTCGCAAAGTGGGTTAGCATCGCCGTTATCCTGGGCGGCGGGGCTGCGCTATCGATCGCCCCCTCGGTTCACCGCATGCGCGCGAAGACAGGGTTCACGGCGCCGCCGTCGACGGTCCCTTCGGCGCTCGCCGCGTTTGCTGCAGCACCAGTGGCCGATCCGCGCTCGGCTACGGAAGTCCCGCTCGACGTGGCATCTTCGCGGCCGACTCCGAGTGCGAGCGCGCAGGTCTCGCTTCTCGCAGTTGCACCCAATTCGTATCGGCCGACCCTCCCTGTCCTTCGATCACGGTCCTGGCTACCGGCCGAGCTCGAGATGCTCGATAGAGTGCGCGCGTCGCTGCAAGATCGCGACGCGCGCGCTGCCTTGAAG
>JBAULD010000242.1:0-5270 GCA_049578005.1 Polyangiaceae bacterium | reverse complement strand
GTGCGACGTGAGCGGCATGAGGAGGCGAAGCAAGGTCGCCCCTTTGGCGAGGAGGGCCAGGTCGTCGGGCTTCGGCGTCATCAGCGGCTGCCCGCCGAAGTTATCGTGAACGATCTTCCGGAAGGCTCGGCCGAACACGTCGTCCGTGTGGGCCTCGCTCCACATCCAGCCGTAGCCCGGCCCCGTTCCGATTCGACGGATATCGCCGCCGCCTGCCTCGAGGGGCCCCCCGGCCTTGCCTTCCTTCAGCAGGCGGATCGTCTCGCGGAAGATTTCCTCGTGCTCCGCCTGGGCGGCGTCGTGACGCAGGGCTTGGTGAATGGTGTGGCGGACGACCGGATCGCCGATCACCCGATAGCGAATGTCGTCGGTCGTCTCGTCGAGAGCCCCGACCAGCTCGCCGGCCAGGGGGACGTTCGCGGCGATTCGTCCGAGGCGCTGCTTGTACCGGACGTGCAAGTGCTCGTGGAGATACTCGCTGTCGCCGAAGGGTCGATGTCGGGCCAAGAGCTCGTCGACCATGTCGAGCGGGTGCGGTCGGGCATCGCCCGCCGGTCGCGGCTCGCTGGTCACTCCCGAATTTCTCTTGGCGCTCGATTGTTTGCGTCGACTTGCGGAGCCCATCTTCGGCTGGGGTAAGCGTACCCGCGGCGGCGCCGGGGGCGCCAAGTTAATCGTCTCTCGCCAAGGCCCGCGGAAAGCCGAGTCGACCGTCGCGCGTGCGAGGTGCCCGTGCAGCTCGGGGGCTAGGACCCTTCTGAGCAGCTTCGAGGACGGCTCCGACAACTTGATCGACGCCCACCGGTTTGAAGAGGACACGAAAGACTCCGAGCCGTTCAGCGAGCACGTTGATGGAAGAGTCCCGGAACCCCGTCACCAGGAGCGTGGGCGGCATGATCGGAAGCTTTCCCATTGCGTTCAGCACGCCGAGGCCCGAGCAACCTGGCATGCGTACGTCGAGGACGACTACGTCAGGAGCAAGCTGACTGCCGTCAGCCGCGCCGGCGAGCAACCCGAGGGCGGTCGCGCCCTCGCTCGCCTCCCGTACATCGTAGCCCCGATCGACCAAGGCCTCGCGGAGTGCGCCGCGGAAGGCGTCGTCGTCATCGGCCAAAAAGACCGTTGCTCGGGCGGGCGCCTTCGCGGCGTCTTTGGGAGCCGGCGGAGGGGACACGGGCACGCCCGGCGCCGAGGTCCCCACGACGTCGGGTCCGCCGAGCGGAACGACGAATCGGAAGGACGTGCCCTGACCATGGGCGCCCTCCACCCAGACGCGGCCCCCGTGCGCGTCCACGACGCCCTTCACGATCGCCAGGCCGAGCCCAGCACCGGCGCGGCGCTGATTGCGACCCTGCCAGAACCGATCGAAGACGTGGGCCAAGTCGGCCTCGGGTATGCCAGGGCCCGGGTCCGACACGGTGAAGAGGGCGTTGCCTTGTTCGGGGTGCGCCTCCACGACGACCCTTCCGCCAGACGGCGTGTACCGGATCGCGTTGTCCAAGAGGTTCACGAGAGCCTGAAAGAGCCGGGTCGGATCGCACTGCAGACGCAAGCCCGTCGTCGCGCGAGCGTCGATATGCACGTCCTTTGCCCTCGCAGTGCTCCACACCGCATCCACGGCATCCGAGACGAGCGGTTCCACCTCCTGAAGATGAAGGTCCAGCGCGAGGCCCGTGGCGGAGGCACGTGACACATCGAGGGTGTCGTCGACGAGCTGCTTCATCCGGCTGGCAGCCCGGTTGATTCTCGTCACGCACTCAGGGTCGATCTTGCCATCACCGGCGTCACGCAGAGCGTCGACGTTGTGTTGGATCGTGTGGATCAAGTTGCGAACGTCGTGGGAGAAGATGGCGAGAAGCTCGTCGCGCTCGCGCACGGCCTCGGCGGTCTCACGGTGGAGCATGGCATTGTCGATGGCGACGGCGGCGCGTCGCGCGAGCTCCTGAGCCAGACCAAGATCGCGCTCGGTGTACTGCGGCGATACAGGACCGCGAACGTAGGTGACCGCTCCCATCGCCTTGTCGCCGGCGATCATCGGGACGCAGATGTAACAGCGCGCCCCGAGCTCGCGTAGGGCATCGGGATACTCGGCCCCGAGGTAGTGCCCAAGGGGAGTCGTTTCCTCATCGGCCACGTGGCTCTCTGGTTGCAGGGTCCGCAGCACGCGCGCGACGCCGTGCGGGGCGCTTGGAAGTTGAGGGAGCCGTCGGACGAGGGTGCGCGCGAGATCTTCCTTGTCCTGATCGCGGTGGGCTACGGCGACGTCGCGTAGGCGACCGTGCCGATCGACGACGTCGACCATGCACCAATCGGCGAAATCCGCGACGACGAGTCGGGCGACGTTTTGAAGCGTCGCCTCGTAGTCGAGGGATGCCGCGAGCTCGGCGCCGACCCTCATGACCAGCCGCTCGTCGCGCGCCGACCGCTCCGCCTCGTCGAGGAGCGCCCTCGCCGTCTTGAGGAAGTCCTCCACTCGACTGCCTGTCGATTCCCCCATCGTGCTCCGTTCGTCCGGCTCTTCCTTCGGCACTGGCGCCGTCATTTCTATTTTGCTTCCGTCGACTGCGGCTCCGCCGTCCTGTCCACGCGAACCCGCACACGCAGGTAAAAGTTGCGGACGCCGAGACCGGTCAGCGGGACTACGAACGTCGTGCCTCTCCCCGAAATCGGCGGCATATCGAAGGCCACGGCCCGCTCGCTCTCGATCATGCCGGTCCCCTCGCAGCCGATACATCCGCGACCCGCGCAGCGCGAGCAGCGTCCGAAGACCGGAACGCCGAGACGGAGCCGCGCTCCCTTGCCAGCCTCTTCGGGCGACACAGCGACATCGACGTTCAGCTCGTCCACACGATGCCCCTTGGTCACGCCCTGCGGTGCGAAGTTGTCCTCGAACCTTCTGAAGAGCGCCTCTCGGGAAGGCCGCGCGTCGACAAGGTCCCGTCGCATCGAAACGTCACGCACGAAGCGATCGGAGAGCGGGCGGGCGGGCGCAGACCGCAGCGAGGCGTCGTATTCGCGCCGGCGCGAGGGGTCGCCCAAGACCTCATACGCCTCCGCGACCTCGCGGAGGGGACCGGCCCCTTCTGGACCCACGTGATCGGGGTGGTAGCGTTTGACGAGGTTCCGAAAAGCTGCTCGCACGCCCCGGTCCGTTTCGTCGGAAGAAACTCCAAGGATGACGTAGTAGTTGCGTGCCACCATGGCTCGCCTCCATGCCTCCGGTGAAGAAAGGGGGCGGCACCCGGGAGGTGCCGCCCCAGCGCCTCGTTGGCTCCGATACCGGCTACTCCTTGAGTTGCTTGGAGTCCTGGCCGTTGGCGATCGGGATCTTCTTCGGCTTCGCCTTGGCCTGCTTCGGGATGCGGATGGTGAGAACGCCATCGGCCAGGCGCGCGGTCAGGTTGTCGTCGTCGACGTACTCCGGCAGGGTGTAGGAGCGGTTGAAGGAGCCGTACGCGCGGCCCAGCATGACCTGCTCGTTCTCCTTGCCCTCGAACTTGCGGGTGCCCTTGATGCTCAGGACGTGGTTCTCGAGCGTGACCTCGAGATCGTCCTGCTTGATGCCGGGGACGTCGCACAGCAAGACCACTTCGTCGTCACTGGCGTGTACATCGATGGACGGGTCGAACGTTCGGGTACTCGTCGCCGTGCCGAGCATGGACCCCATGACGTCATCGAACATGCGGTCCAACGTCGATACGGCATCCCATCTGGTCAACATGGAAGGCCTCCTTTGGCGTTGGGTCGAGACACGATCATCCGATAAATTCTCTTCGCTGCCAGTCAAGGGGCTACCAGCCCCCTTGACCCCATCGGAACGCTGATTAATCGTGGACTCGCAATCCGGTCCAACCGGAAGAGCGAAAGGAGTCGTAGGCGCGTGGACGTTTTGGAACGACGTCCCGCTGTTGGACTTCGACCGCGTCTTCGACGATGGGATGCGGTCGAGGTTCGGCACCGGCGGGGCTGCCATCGACTCGCAGACCTTTCAGACTGCCATCGACGTACGGTGCCGCAGGCCAAGTCTCGCCGCATCGCCGTCGGCGGCGGCAGCGACGCGAAACAGCTCAACAAGTGGACACACACACTCTCTCTCTCCCAAGTCCGATCCGTGGCCCCCGTCCGTGGGCGGGGTCCACCCTTCCTACTGAGGTGCGGCCATGAGCAGGATTCTTCTCTGCCTTCTTCCTCTCTCTCTCGCGGGCGGGTGCGCGTCCAGTGCATCGGCCATTCGGCCCGATCCCGTCGTACCCGAGTGCCCGGCAACGATCGCTTCGATCAAATCGTCGCCTCCGGCGGTCGCCGAGATGCAAGCGGCAGCTTCGCCGGATCGCAAGTCCGAAGAAAGCGCGGCGTCCCAGGCGAAGGCACTCCCGACGACGGCGCCGCCTGTGGCCGAGTTCCCCGACCGCCAGTCGGTTGAGGCCCTCGATCGGCTCGCGCTAGCGATTCCCATCGAGGTAGGCAATCACGCAGCGACGATCAGGCTCCCGAGCGACGACTACTTCGCCGCCGGTAGCGCCAAACTGACGGAGTCGGCCCATTGGAGGCTCGACGAGATAGCGCAGGCACTCGCCGCTCAATCGGGGCGGACCATCGCCGTCCGCGTGTACACCGACGCGCTGGGCGATCATTCCGAAGGCTTGCGGCTATCGCAGGATCGCGCAGCCGCGCTGCGCGACTACCTCACTTTCAAAGGAGTGCCCGCCGACGGCGTGCGCGCCGAGGGCATGGGCCCGGTGCACCCTGTGGCGGACAACGCATCGGCAGCCGGCAGGGCGTCCAACCGCCGTATCGAGATCGTCATCGAGGTGAGCCGTGGTCCTGTCGATCGCAGGTGAAAGGCCGCTGCGTGCAGGTCGCCAGAGGCGAGCATCCAGCGTGGCCGCAGACATGCCTCGCGTTGTCCTGGGCCGTTGAGACAGCGTCTTCGCGCTCGGTGACGGGATCTCCTTCCAATGCGGAAGGGCGCGGAGCTTCCGGTGCGGTAAGCGCGGCTCTTAGCGTTGCGCGCGCCCGTCACCCAGTGGGTGCGCGCGACGCATTACGGAGTCCTGGCGCACCGAAAGCCGACGGCAGGGTTGCGGTAGCCCGGGGGCCCGGCGCATTCGCGACATGAAGGAAGCAAGCGTATCGCGGAGTCGGCGAACGAGGCACCACGGATTACGTAGGGGGCACCGCTCGTGGAGTAGGAAACGCCCGCCGTTAGATACCAAGCGGGTATCGTCGAGTTGACGCAATCCGTGCAGCGATACACGTAGGGGCTAAAT
>JBAULD010000241.1:0-5718 GCA_049578005.1 Polyangiaceae bacterium | reverse complement strand
GCCTTCACCTGCCACACCGGTACCCGCCTGCGGGGCGCCGCCGGCTGCTGCTCCCTGTGCCGGGAGCGGTGCCAGGATCGGCTGGTCGTCGTCGTCTTCGTCGTCGAAGAGCTCCGCTCCGCTCGCGGCGAGATCGGCCCGGCGCGCCTCGTCGCCAGACACCGGAGTATCGCGATCTCCCGTCGACTCCGGATCCGGATACCCGTGGCCCTGTCCGGGCGAACCATCGTCGTCTTCATCGGACGACGCGGCGTGCCCGTTGTCTTCGGCTTCGCGCAAAGCCGCTTCGATCTCGAGCGCGTTCACTTCGACGTCCGCCTCTTCGCCGTTTCCGTCGTCCACCGTTTCCGGGGGCGAGGAGGGCGTCGTCCTGCGACCCTTTTTGCCCTCCCACTCACGAAGGGCAAAAATGCCGGGCTTCACCCGGACGATTGGGACCTCTTTGTCCTCTTTCTTGATGGCCGACGTGAGCCTGTGGCTCATCGTGACCTCGGGCGTCTTGCCGACGTGCGAAAGAAGGTTCTTCGCGATCGCCAGCTCCGTAATCTCTTTGTAGTGTAGAGGTTTGCCCGCCTGGCGGAGCACCTCCGCAGCAGCTTCGATAAAGGTCATTTCCCGCTCTTCACTCGGTCTCCCGTTCCCCGGAGACCTTAGTCGTACCCAGGGCGCTCCCGGAGGCGGCCCGCATGGCCGCGCCGACGCCCCAGCTCATTTCCCTAGCTATCTTCCCTAGCTGACATCCTGCTCGGGCCACTCGCGTCAATCGCACGCCCACTCCGGCCCAGCCTCTCAGGCGAGCCGCGCAGCCGCACAATACCAGCTACCCTTTAGCCCGCGCCGCGGCCCACGTCAAATGGCGGGCGAACGCGAGCACGGGAGTTTACGGCCTCGGCGCGGGGGCGGGCTCGGCGGGCTCGGACGAGCGGGCCGGTTGGCTTTCCTGGAGCAATTCCTTCAGCCTCTTTTCACGCCCGACCTGGTCCGCGGCGGTAGTCTGTTTGCCGACGTCGAAGGTCAGCATCGGGAGCTGGCCAGCGTTATATTCTGGCAGCTTTCCGTCCCAGTGCTCGAGGGCGCGATACTGGAGCACAGCCGGGGTCGTCGAAAGCCGGATGATCTCGTTGGCCTGCGCCTCTGCCCGAGCGCGAATGAGGAGCGCATCGGCCTCGCCCTCCGCCTTTTGTCGGGCGGCTTCGGCCCCCCCGTGCGCCTGAGTGACTGCCTGCGTGGCTTCGGCTTCGACCTGGGCGACGCGATTCTTGCTCTCGATGGCCTTCTGGGTGGCCTCCATCGCACGGTTGATCGCGTCCATCACGTTCTGCGGGAGGCGCAGCGCGCCGTTTATCGTGAGCTGGTCAATCACAATTCCGTCTTTGCCGAACACGTCGCGGCACTTTTGCGTCACCTCGGCGAGCATTTTGCTTTTTCCCGCGCCGTAGATGTCCTGCACCGGAAGTTTCGAGGCGACGTCGTTGAAGGCCTCGCGCACGGTATTGCGCATGTACCCGTCGGCGAGCTTGTCGAGGTCGTTCAGCCGGAATCGACCGTAGAGGCGCGGCGCGAGGGCCGGCTCGATGTGGAAGGAGAGACCGATGTCCGCGCTGCAGTTGACTCCCTCGCTCGAGCTGAAGGTAATCGACTCGTCGAACGCTCGCCCCTCGTGCGTCGACTGGGTCCACACGACGTTCTGTACGCTCGTGGGAAAGAGCACGAGCTGCTCGGTTAGGGGATTGTAGAAGACCCAGCCGGTGACGACCGGCATGTCTTGGACCCCGCGATCGGAGCCCGCGAGCTTGACCCGAATGCCGACGTGACCCGCGTCGACCCGAGTCGTGGTCGAGCAGCCGACGTAAAAAATCCCCACGGCGACCGCGGCCGCGAGAATCACGCGGCGGACCGACCGGGCGGCGGAAGCTCCGTCGAAAGAAACGATCCGGGCCATTCTGCTCACCTTTCCGTAACAGGTTTGTCGAGATCAAAGCCAGCCGGCGACGAGCGCGATGCCAACCAGGACGAACAACCCGGCGGCGATGCGTTTGGTCACGCGGACGTCCAGCAGCCTGGCCGCGCGATTCCCGACGACCACGGCGATCGCGGTCACGAGCCACAAAGCGAGCGTGGCCGCGCAGAAGACCGTCACGGGAGAACGTTCGCGCGCAGCGAAGGCGGCCGTTGCGAACTGGGTCAGGTCCCCCCACTCCGCGACGAAGACGACGCCGAATACCGTGGTCATCGACCGCCAAAAGGCCTGGCGATCGGGCGTACGTCCCGCCGCTTCACCCTCTTCGCCGGCCTCTTCGTCCCTTCCGAACCACATGACCACCGCGGAGACGAGAAAGACGGCGCCGGCCCCGATGTGGACAGGCCTCGCCGGGAGCAGCGAGAGGACGCTCCCCGCGGCGACCGCGACAATAGTCTGTACGGTCAGAGCGAGCGCCGCCCCCAAGAACACGGGAAGCGGCTTGTGCCTCGTCGCAAGGACGAGCGCGGCGAGCGCGGTCTTGTCCGGCAGCTCGGCGACGAAGATGACCCCGAAGACGCAAGCGGCGAGCTCGATGGCATGCACGGGAGCGAACGCGAGAGTACGTCAAAGCGAGGGCCGCTGCCGTGCCCGCCGACAATTGTTTGGCGCATCTCCGCGTCTTACTGTTCAGTCACCCTCCCTATGCTTGCCGCCGCCCTTCAACTCGCCGCGAACGCTCTCTGGCCGCTGATCCGCGCGTACAACACCCGCTTCGAGCGGGCGTCGCCGCACCCGAAATGGGCGCCTGCGCCGCTTCAAAAGCGCCGCGAGCGGACTTTCCCGCCGCTCGGCTGGCCGCGCGAAACCGACTCGCTTTGTCCGACGTGCGTCGTCGAAGTCCGAACCGCGATCCTCGAAGGCCGCGCCGACTTGCGGGCGCTCGTCGACGACAAACCGGGCGAAATCCGCGCTCGGATCGCCGAAGTGGGCGGCGCGCTCGTCATGACCAAGACGTGTGAGAAGCACGGTCGCATAGACGACGTGCTTTCCGTCGACCCCGCGTTCAGTGCGCGCGTCGAGAGCCTCTTTCCCGGACGCGACTTTCTCGCCCCGGCGACCAAGCTGCGCGACCACGGCACGTCGAGTATCAAGTACGGACGCGGGTCCGTGCTGACGGTGGACCTGACCAACCGCTGCAACATGATGTGCGATCCGTGCTTTATGGACGCCAATCAGGTCGGCTTCGTCCACGAGCTCGAGTGGGAGGAGGTTCAGCGCATACTGGACGACTCGCTGACCGTGACTCCTCGACGGCAGATGAGCGTGCAGTTTTCAGGCGGCGAGCCTACGCTTTCGCCCCACTTCTTGCGGGCCATTCAATACGCCAAGTCCATCGGATACTTTTGCGTGCAGTGCGCTACGAACGGCATCCGCTTCGCGCAGGACCGCGAGTTCGCGCGGGCGGCAAAGAACGCCGGACTTCGCCTCGCCTACCTTCAATTCGATGGCATCGGAGAAGAGTCCAACGCCCATCGCAAAGTGGGTAACTTGTTCGACGTGAAGCTGCGCGCGATCGAGAATCTCCACGCGGAAAACATCGACGTCGTTCTCGTCGTGACCGTCGTGCGCGGCGTCAACGACGATCAAGTGGGAAAAGTCGTTCGCTTCGCGATCGAGAACGCCGACAAGATTACGGTCGTTTCGTTCCAGCCAGTCAGCTTCACGGGGCGTGACGAAGGCATCTCCGACGAAGAGCGGCTGGCCAAGCGGTATACTCTGTCCCACCTCGCGCACGACTTGAAGGACCAGCTGGGCGTCACCGAGCCGCTCCGCGATTGGTTCCCGCTTTCTTCGATGGGGCCCTTCGGAGACCTCACCGATCTACTATTGGCGGAGCGGTCGGACTGGGGTGCACTGCAGTGCGGCTGCCACCCGAACTGCGGAATCGGTACGGCGCTCCTCGTGCACAAGGAAACGAAAGAGATGGTCCCGCTGGCCCAGGTGATCGACATCGACGGGCTGCTCGAAGACATCCAAGAGATCAACGACGCGGCGCAGCCCCGTGCGGTGACGCTCGCCGAAGTGGGCCTGGCGATATGCCGCCGCTTTCGGGCGGAGGGAGCGCCGCGCGGCTTCGGACTGACGACGCTCTTCCGCCAGTTCTTGAGCCAGACGGGAGCTCGGGGCGGCGAAGTCGGTGCGTACGCGGAAGATGCGCACGAGTTTTCGTGGAGAATCTTGTTCGTGGCCGGAATGTGGTTCCAGGACCTCTTCAACTACGACTTCCGGCGTACCGAGATGTGCATCATTCCCTACGGAACCCAACAAGGCGAGATCAGCTTCTGCGCGTACAATACGGGCGTCGGCTGGCGGCAAATCGTCGAGAAAATGCACGCGACCGCGACGCTTGCCGAGTGGCACAAATCGCGAGGGCGGCACCCCATCTTCGCCAAAAACCAGATCTTGCCGCTTCCCGCCGCGCCTCGAACGGTACGGTTGCCTGTCATCGGCTGAGCCGGCAAACCCCTCTCATGCGCCCAGCTGCCATCGCATTCGTCGCCGCGGCCGTCGTCGTCACGGCGGTCGCCGCCTACTTCGCCTTCCTGCCGGAGAGCTCCGGCACGATCGCATTTTGGGTCTTGTCCGCGGGACCAACCCTCGTTCTGGCCGCCCTCGGCGCCGCGTGGGCGAATCGAGAAGGACTCCTGCGCGAGTGGATCACGCCGCAGTGGGGGGACTTCACCCGCGGCGTCTTCGGCGCCGTCGTGCTCTACGCCGTCGCGTGGGGTTTCGTCCGCATCGTTGCGCCCGTCGGCTCGCCGCGAGAAATTTGGCTCGTGTCGCTCTACGGTGAGATAGGCGACCCGCGTGCTCTGCATGCCCACGGCCTCGCGATCGGGGCGACGATCGCCGGCGCGGCGCTCGCCGAGGAAGTGCTGTGGCGGGGCGTCGTCACGCGGCTCGTGGCCGAGCGCGTCGGGTCGCGGACGGCGTGGCTGTGGGCCGCCGGGTTGTACGCGCTCGCCTACGTACCCACCGCGTGGTCGCTGAAGGCCGCGTCCGAGCACGGAGGAGGGCTGAATCCCATGGTCCCGCTCGCGGCCCTTGGCTGCGGTCTTCTCTGGGGCGGCATGGCGCGCGTATTCGGCAGACTGACTCCGGGGATTCTCGCGCATGCTCTATTCGATTGGATCGTCGTGATGATGTTCCCGCTTTGGGGGATGGGGAACATCATCTGAGGCAGATTGCGGCGGTATAGGAGCCGTCCCTAAGTTCCCCGGGATATAGGGCAGTGCAGCGCCGTTTGCTTGATTGATGCCATCTCGACCGCGCTGCACGAGCGGTTCAGCGCCACATGGCAACCTCGGTACGTCCCATGCACGGCGAGTGGGACGGCAGGAGGTCCAGACATGCGATTCAATCCGTTCTCGTTGGCCATTCCCATCGTCTCTGCAGTGCTCGTCGGCGCTTGTTCCGAAAACCCGCCGCCGCAGCAACCGGGGGGCGTCGCGATGGTGCAGCCGGTCGACAACCAGAGCGCCGCGTGGCGCATGGCCACGGCGCAATGCAAACATGCCTCGGCGTGCCGGGACATCGGGGGCAGTCGGGAGTACGCGTCGATGGACGCGTGCATGAGCAAAAATCGGGGCGAAGCCCAGGACAATCTGCGCGTTTCGAACTGCCCACGCGGTGTGGATTCGGCGCGCCTCGACAGCTGTATTTCGTCGATCGACGCGGAGGCCTGCTCGGGTATC
>JBAULD010000240.1:0-3907 GCA_049578005.1 Polyangiaceae bacterium | reverse complement strand
GCACTACGTGGTGCGCTCCGACAGTACTCTGATGAGTACAAAAGCGCTGCACGAGAAATGCAACGCCACGGAGCAAAGCGAAGTGCAAGATAAAGAGCCGGCGTCAGTGGGGATTCAAGTCATGGATTCAATTCGAAAAAAGACGTGTCCCTCGGAGTCGTTGTGACGCCGACCCTCACGCAACGATGGAAATACGCATAGGAAATCATGGCGCCGACCCAAAATGACCGCGACGATCTGCCCGTTTTTCGCCCTCGTCTGGGGAGGCGCGGCGCACCCGCAGCGTGCGAGTCGCTGCCACTGGATTTCACGCCACTCGCTCGACCTCGCGAGTGGCCGTTGCACCAGCAAGTCGGACGACCGGCGAGAGCGCGACCGCGGGTTGGGATGATCCCCGCCATTTGGCTCAGGCCTTGTGCGCTACCAAGCGATCGCCGATCCCGGTGCGGACCGGCACAGCCCCCTTTGCACCGTGCGTTGACTGGGTGTAGACGCGCAGGATCGTGCGCGAATTGCGGCCGCGAGGGGGAACCATGGTCCCACATCGCCGGTGCTCGGCCCGCCGCACGTGCGCGGCGCCGTCTGCCCGGTGAAGGCAGTTGGTCGTCGAAATGTGGGCCGTCGCGAGGGCCCAGATTCACCTACGTTTTAGTGTGAGCGCTCCCTGTCCCTGCTCTGTTCAGTGTCGCTAGCCCATTAGCATTCCCGTGTCTCAGCCCGCCTCCCTCCTTGCACGGTCCGACGACGGAGCCCTCGTGCGCGCGCTTCGCGACGGTCACACGGCGGCGAGGATCGAGCTCTTCGACCGCTACGCGGGCCACGTGGAGCGCATCCTCGTCCGCGTTCTGGGCCAGGACGCCGAGCTCGCCGACTTGCTCCACGACGTGTTCGTGCGCTCACTCACCGCGATCGACACGCTCGAGGCCCCCGAGGCGCTCAAGGCCTGGCTTACGGGCATCGCCGTCCTCACGGCCCGAGAGTGCATCCGCCGCCGCACCCGCGGCCGTTGGCTGCGCTTCTTGGCTCCCGAAGAGCTGCCCGACGTCGAGGGTGCGGCCTCCGACGACGAGGGGCGCGAGGCGCTTCGCGCGACGTATGTCGTGCTGGATCGGCTTGGCGCAGACGACCGGATTCCCTTCGCGCTGCGGTATGTCGAGGGGCTCGAGCTCAGAGACGTCGCGGCGGCTTGCGGCGTATCGCTGAACACCGTCAAGCGTCGTTTGGCTCGGGCGGAGCGTCGCTTCTCGGCGCTCGCCGCGCGCGAGCCAGCCCTGCGAACGTGGAACGGGAGAGGAACGCGATCGTGACGCGTGTGAAGGGCTTCCAGGCTTTGGGCCGGCACGTCGCCCGCGCACAAGACGCGTGGCTTCGCGGTCACCCCGGCGCGGCGGCGGCTGTGCGGGAACGGCTGCTCGCGTTTGACGACGAACGGCCCGTCGTGCCACGCGCATCGAGGTGGCAGCGGTGGGCCCTGCTGCTGACTGCAGCGGCGGTCGTCGTCCTCGGAATCTTGCTTTGGCCGTCGGCGGGGAAGCCGCTCGCCTTCGAGGTCGGGCCGAAAGAAGGGGAGACCGCGAGCCCGAGCGCCGCCCCGACGCCGGGAGCCGTGGGCGAGTGGATCGCGGCGCCCCAGCAGGCGGCTCTTCCCCTGCGCTTCTCCGACGGATCTGTCATTGTGCTGGACGCGGATGCGCGTGCGCGCGTCGCCGAGGTCACGGCGCACGGCGCGCGAGTCGTGGTTGAACGAGGCGCGGCGCAGGTGCGCGTCGTGCACGGGCCGGAGACGCACTGGGACATTAAAGCGGGGCCGTTTGACGTCCGAGTGGTCGGCACGGCATTCGATGTCGGCTGGGATCCCGCGCGCGATCTCTTCACCCTCTCGCTCAAGCAGGGCGAGGTGGCCGTCCGGGGATGTGCGCTCCCCCGTGAGCGCGTCGTGGCCGCAGGGGAGAGCTTCCGCGCCGTCTGTAGGGAGGGGCAACTCGCTTCGACCCCCGCGCCCCCGGAGATCGGATCGACGCCGCCGGTCGGGGCCAGCGCTGAAGGCAATCAGGGGGCCTCATCTCCTGCGCCGTCTTCGGCATCCACCGAGAGCGATGCGTCGCCCGCGCCTGCCCAGACCTCCGCCGGGGCGATGGACGCGCGCTTCCCCTCGAAGTGGCAGCGACTCGTGGCGAGCGGCCGCAATGGCGAGGCGGTCGATGCGGCGCAAGCCGAGGGTCTGTCCGCCGTATGCAACCGGGCCGAGGTGGCCTCACTAATGGGCCTCGGGGATGCAGCGCGCTTCGCCGGTCGGGCGGACACGGCCGCGATCATCTTGAGGCGCTTGCGCGAGCGGTTCCCCGACGACGAGCGGGCGAGCGTCGCGGCGTTCGATCTCGGCCGAATCGCGTTCGACGCCTCAGCGTACGACGAGGCGCTGCGCTGGTTCGGCGCGTACCTGCGCGAACGGCCGACGGGGCCGCTTGCGCGTGAAGCTTCCGGCCGCGTTATCGAGACGCTCGAGCGAAGTGGCGATCACGCCCGAGCTCGGGAGGCGGCGAGGCGCTATCTTCGCGACTTCCCGAACGGACCGCACGCGGACTTCGCGAGGAG
This sequence comes from Polyangiaceae bacterium, assembly GCA_049578005.1. Taxonomy (GTDB): domain Bacteria; phylum Myxococcota_A; class Polyangia; order Polyangiales; family Polyangiaceae; genus Palsa-1150. The sequence continues at coordinate 1,312 of JBAULD010000240.1, read as the reverse complement.
CATCGGAGGCCTGTGAAGGCTCGTAGCGGTCGGCTCGGGCTGGCTTGGTACGTGGCGTTCGGCTTGGAGCTTCTTGGCCCGGCGGCGCGGGCCTCCGATTCGCCGCCTGTGCTCGTCGAGGGGTCGCACGACGACCCGGTCATGCGGAGAGTCGTCGCGGAGCTACGATCCTCTGGGCTGGTCGTGGTCGAATTCGAGGCGTGGGACGCACCCGCCGCCGCGGACCGGGCTGTGGTCGGCGCGTCGATTGGGGTTGGGCCAGGCTCCGGCATCCGAGTCTGGCGGGTCGATCGGAGCGGTGCTCGGGTCGGAGAGCCCGAGGTGCTGGGCGGGCATCCCGGCGATGACGCCGCCGTCGCCGCCGTTCGCGCCGCGGAGATCGTGCGAGCGCGTCTGCTTCGGGCCGACCTTCCCAGCCCTGCTCCCCCGGCCCTGCCAGTCGCTGCTCCGCCGGACGTCGATGCGGCGCGGTCCGCCCCTGCCCCCACCAAGCGCATGCGGTTCGGTCTCGGCGCGGGTGGCATGGCCCTGGTCAGCCCTGGCGGTGTTCCACCGGCCTTGAATCTGGCGCTGATGGTGCGGTGGCTACCCGCCGGCCCGCTCGTCGTTCGAGGACTCGTCGCGGTGCCCGCCGCGCAGCCGACCCTAAGTTCTGCGGAAGGGCAGGCCAGTGTCAGCGAGTGGCTCGTGGGGGGGGCGGTCGAGTGGAGCCTTCTCGCCGCCGATTCGCTCTGGGACGCGACCATCGGCCTGGGCGCCGCCGCCGCGCACATTCAAACCCACGGCGAGGCCGTTGCGCCCTTCGTGAGCGCCGGCGGCGACGGGTGGACGTCGCTGCCGTTCGTCGACGCGAGCGTCAACCGGCCACTCGGCACTCCGAACGTGCGCGCGGGCGTTCAGCTCTTAGTGGGGACGGCCGGGCCAACGGTCGCCATCGGATTCGCCAGCCGCCAAGTGGCCAAATGGGGAGGCGTGGTGGTCGGCATTGCCCTCGGGCTGGAGGTCGACGCGTACTGAAGGCGAGAGACCGCGGCGATTGGTGGGCCGTGCGCGGGCGCTCCTGTCACTTTTAGGTTTATGAAGCGCGTTTCGCTGTGGGGTGCCGCGGCTCTCTGGCTCGTTGCATGCGGCCGCGAAATCGACGAAGAGCCCATCCTCGGGCCGTCTGATTCCTCGCCGGCTGTCTCGGAATCGGGCAGCGAGGGCGGCTCGGGAGGCGGCATCCCCGAAGCGAGCACCAGTCGATGCGACGACGGTGCGTGCAACGGCACCTCGACCACGGGGAAGAGCTGCCAGGGCAGCGGCCCTGGAC
>JBAULD010000239.1:0-2190 GCA_049578005.1 Polyangiaceae bacterium | reverse complement strand
CTCCGAAATGACCAGTCGCGGTCGACGTAGCACCCATTGAGAATGAGCGTCTTTCCCGTAGGGAAAGCGCTCCGCCCGGCTTCAACAATCGCGGGGCCGCCTCATCGAGGCCCCGCGATTTCTTTGTCGACGGATGACCGGGGGCTAGAACTGACCGTACGCCGTGAGTTGTGCTCCGCCGGACTGCGTCGGTCCGACCGCAACTTGAAATGGTGGCAGCCACGATGCGGCGCCTGGGCCGTCGGTCATGTTCGCCGTGAGCGCGGCGGCCAGGCCGATGCCGGCGAGTCCTCCGACCGCATTCGCGATGAGTCCGTGACGCGGATCCGCGCTGCTTCCGATGTAGAAGAGATACACGGGCGTCGTGGCAAGCGTTCCGAGAACTTCGCCGAGCCACATGTACTTCGTCGCTTCCCAGGACGGTACGTACACGGTCGAAAGCGCGCCGGTCGCCAGGATGCCGGCGTTGTAACCCAAGAATCCCCACACCGCGGACCCGTCTTTCCAATCCCCGCCGACCACCCCGGCTCCGAAAAGGATGCCGGTGATGGCTCCCCATCCCGCGCCGCTCGCGATGAAGCCCAACGTGCGCGGGTCCGGCTGAAACCATTCCCCAAAGGCGTAGCCGCCGATTCCACCCGCGGTGGCCGTCAGAAACGTGATCGTCGACCAGGTGGGGAAGCCCCAAGAGCTCGGACCGCCATTTCCCGTTAGCTGCCATTGCAGCCCCGAGATCGCCATTCCCTCGAGGCCGCCGAGGAGCGCGCCGGTTCCCATCGATGAAGGGACGCCGCGGTCAAACCTGGAGCTCTGATCCCAAAGGTAGATGCCGATTGGAACGGCGGCGCCGAGCGCTACCGGCGGGATGAAAGCGATACCTGGATCGTTGATCTTGCCGATGGCGTCAATCCAAACGCCGCTGCCCACCCCATAAGCGATTCCCATCCCGTACAGGAACGCCAGTTCGCCCGGGCTGCGATAGCGGTTCGCGGCCACGGTCGGTGGCGGCGGAGGATAAGGCGGCGGATAAGCGGGACCGTACACAGGGGCGGCGGGCTGCTGAGGCACCGGACCCGGGTAGGGCTGCGGCTGGGCTGTCGGCGGATAGGGCTGCTGCGTAGGCGGCGGATAGGGCTGCTGTTGGGGATAAGGCTGCTGCTGAGTAGGAGCCGGGTACGGCTGTGGCTGCGGCGGAAGCGGCGGGTAGGGCGGCGGCTGCGCGGGTGCAGGATAGGGGGTTTGGGAAGGCGGATACTGTGCCCAGGCACTCGACGAGGCCACCGCGACCGAGAGAGACGCCAGCGACGCAACCCACCTCGCCATGTCATCGAGACTAACACTCCTCATGATCGTGTCGTGCGGGCGACTGTTCGTGGGTCGAATTCGTAGCCCAGTTCGCGCGCCATCAAATCGCTCAACGCCCGCGAGACCGGTTTATCTTCGTACAGCACCGCGTATACCTCCGACGTGATGGGCATCTCCACGCCGAGCTTTTTCGAGAGCTCATGTGCGCTCTTCGCAGTCCGAATTCCTTCGGCGACGTGCCCCAGCCCGGCGAGGACACTCCCGAGCGAGCGCCCTCGGCCCATTTCATAGCCGACCGTCCGGTTGCGCGAAAGCTCGCCGGTGCACGTGAGCAGGAGGTCGCCTACGCCCGCGAGCCCAGCCAGCGTCAGCGCCGATCCACCCCGGGCCATCGCGAGCTTCGCGATCTCCGCGAGGCCGCGCGTGACGAGCGCGGCGCGCGTGTTGTGCCCGAACCCCAATCCGTCGACCGCGCCTGCCGCGATCGCGATGACGTTCTTGATTGCCCCTCCGCATTCGACTCCGGCCACATCGTCACTCGCGTACGTTCGCAGGTAGGGCGTGTGGAAGCGCTTCATGACCCGCGCCCCGACCCCTGCGTCGCGGGCCGCGATGACGACTGCTGTCGGCAAGCGCAACGCGAGCTCCTTCGCGAAGCTGGGACCCGAAAGGAATGCGAGTTGATCGCGCGCATCCGCCGCCAGCTCCTCGGCCAGGACTTCATCCATGAAAAGAAGCGAATCCGCTTCCATACCCTTCGTGGCGCTTACGATCGGCACGCCGTGACGAAGGTGCGGCGACGCGGCGCGGGCCACCTCGCGCATCGAGTGGCTCGGAACGACGAAGACGACCATCGAGGTGCCGTGGAGAGCCGCTGCCAGGTCG
>JBAULD010000238.1:0-6095 GCA_049578005.1 Polyangiaceae bacterium | reverse complement strand
CGGAGAGTGAACTTCGTTGTCCGGAGAGTGAACTTCGTTGTCCGGAGAGTGAACTTCGTTGTCTGGAGAGTGAACTTCGTTGTCAGAAGAGAGAGCTTCGTTGTCAGAAGAGTGAGCTTCGTTGTCGGAAGAGAGAGCTTCGTTGTCAGAAGAGTGAGCTTCGTTGTCAGAAGAGTGAGCTTCGTTGTCAGAAGAGAGAGCTTCGTTGTCGGAGGAGTGAGCTTCGTTGTCGCGGGCGTGAGCTTCGCGTTCGCAAACGTGACGCGCGTGTTCGCCGGAATGGGCGTCCACCCCGCGGAGGCGAGCCTCGGCCTGAGCCGAAGGAAGCTCCCCTGTGGGAGAATGCGTCTCGCTCTTCGAGAGGCGAGCCCCGATGTCACGCGATTGAGCCCCGCCCGGAACCGAGGCTCGTACGGTCGGACGAACGGGTCGTTCAATACGTCACGGTCACGTGATCGCTCTTGGGGCTGATGTCCCACTGCAGGCTGCGCGTCGCTCGCTCGACGCAGGCCGCCACCGCGGGGTCCGGCGGGTCGGTGGTCACCGTAACGGCGGCCGCGCGGCCCATCTTCACGGTCGCGTTCACGATGACTTTCATGCGCTCGGGCGCGCCGCACGCGGTGACGAACGCGCCGTGGACCAGAGGCGCGCCGAGCTGCGCGCTCGAGAGCGGCGCGGTCTGTCGGTGGACCGGCGGGGCGGCGTCGGCGCTCGCGGAGGCGCCAGGGATGGGCGCCGGCGGGGGCGGAGACGTCCAGCTCGCGACCGAGGAAGCCAGGTTCTCCAGCGAGGGAGCCGAGAAGGGGAGCCGCCCGGTCGCCAGCCCGACGCCCAGAACGCCGATCGCGACGCACACAATCCCCGTGACGACGAGGCAACCGGTTCGTTTCCGCATTCGCGACTCCAGCGACGCATCTTACCCCGCGAGGGCCGCCCGAGAACGCAGCCGACTTTGGACGAATCCGGAGTAGGCTCCGCGGTCCCTCCAGTGAATACGAGCACGGAAGCCGGGACCATCGACGCGCGAGCGGCCTACGAGCGAGGACGCGCGGTCCGTGCGCGAGAAGTCGCGGGCCTCGAGGCGCGCGCCGGCCGCATCGCCACGGCGCGGCTTGCGCTGGCCGCTTCGGTCGTGGCGCTCGTGGGCGGAATCGTGTGGGCGCGTTGGGAGGCGTGGGCCTGGTATGCGCTCGGCGCCATCGCGGCCTCGTTCGTCGCTCTCGTCGTCGTCCACGCGCGCATCTTCGACGCCAAAGAGCGCGCTGCGTCGGCGCTCCGCTTTCACGAGCGTGGTCTCGCGCGCATCGCCCACGACTGGGACCACTTGCCCCTGACGAGCACGCGCTTTCGGTCGGTCGATCACCCGTTCAGCGGGGACCTCGACGTCTTCGGCCGCGCCTCGCTGATGCAGCTCGTGGACGCGACCGAGACCCGCTTCGGCGAGGAGCACCTCGCGCGCCTGCTGTCGCTCGAGGAGCACGGAGTTTGGCCGGACGAGGTCCTCGCGAGGCAGCACGCGGTACGCGAGCTCGCTTCCCGGTTCGCCTTTCGTGAGGCGCTCTCGACCGCAGGCGGCGTGCTGGGCGACGAGAGGCCCGACGCCGGGCCGCTCCTCGCGTGGGCAGAGGGAAAGCAAGGCTTGCCGGCGCCCTTCGCATGGCTTGCCTGGCTCCTTCCGGCAAGCGCGATCGCGACCCTCGCGGTCGGATCCGCGTTGCAGGCACGGTCCGGGACCATCTCCGCGATTCTCGTGGCCCTGCTGGCCGCGGGGATCGCGATCGGCGAGCGACTCACGCCCATGCTCTCTGCCGTTTCGGCGCGCGAATCGGCCGTCACGCGATGGCGCGCGATGATCGCCGTCATCGAGCGAGAAGCCTTCGATTCGCCGCTCCTCGCCCGGACGCGGCGACTGCTCGCGATCGAGTCGCGCCGGGCGAGCGAAGAGATCGCCGCTCTCGAGCGCATCGTCGGCTTCAGCGACGCTCGCCGAAACGAAGTCTTCCGCTTCTTCATCGGCCCGCTGCTCATGTGGGACGTGCACTGTGCGCTGGCGCTCTTGCGCTGGCGGGCACGGGCCGGAGAACGCGTGCGGGGCTGGCTCGCCGCGCTCGGAGAGGTCGAGGCGCTCGCGGGTCTGGCGGCGTTCGCGTTCGAGCATCCCGACTTCGCCTGGCCCGAGACCGCGCCGGAACCGAAGTTCGACGCGCGCGCGCTGGGACACCCGCTGGTCGCGGACGATCACCGGGTCGGCAACGACGTCCGCCTGCCGAGCGCGTCGCGAGCGCTCGTCGTGACCGGTTCGAACATGTCCGGCAAGAGCACGCTGCTCCGGGCGATAGGGGCGAACGCGGTGCTCGCGTTCGCGGGCGCCCCCGTGTGCGCAAAGGCCCTCACGATGGGACCCGCGAGGGTGGCCACGAGCATGCGCATCGAAGACTCTCTCGAGCAGGGAGTCTCGCATTTCTACGCGGAGCTCCGCCGCCTGAAGCGCGTGCTCGATTTGGCGCGCGAGCGAGAGGGCGGGCCGGCGCTCTTTCTCTTGGACGAGATCCTTCACGGAACGAACTCCCGAGAGCGTGTCATCGGGGCGTGCGCGGTCGTGCGGGAGCTCCTGGAGCGAGGCGCGCTCGGCGCCGTCTCGACGCACGACCTCGGGATCACGGCGCTCGAGCGCGAGCTCGGCGGGCGCGTCGAGAACGTGCACTTCGAAGAGCAGGTGGCCGGGGACAAGATGACGTTCGATTACGTGCTCAAGCCCGGGATCGTCCAGAGCTCGAACGCACTCCGCTTGATGCGGGCCGTGGGCATCGCAGTGAACGAAGAGTGAAACGCGCTATACCCGTCGAGCATGACCGAACACCACATCCCGAGCGCCATCCCGCGCGTTCTCGTCGCGGGCGTCATGCACACGAAGAGCCGCGCCATCGAGGCGCTGACCAAGGTCGTCGCCGACGTCGTGCACGCGTCGAGCGTCACGCTCGTGCGGAGCGTCGTCGTGAAATCGGAGCGGAGACACATCCAGCAGCTCGTCCTGAACGTCGCGAACGACAACGAGGCCGACGCCATCGTCATGATCGGCGGTACGGGCATCGGGCAGCACGACGAGACCTGCGAAGCCATCAACTCGTTCGTCGACCGGCGCATCGAGGGGTTTGCCGAGGCGTACCGGCGCCTGCTCGAGGCCGACCTCGGGCCGCGTTCGCTCCTCACACGTGCAAGCGCCGGCGTGTACAACCAGTGTGTGGTCTTCGCGATGACGGGCCGCGACGTCGACGTGAAGCGCGCGATGGATCTCCTCGTCTTGCCGACCTTGGCCCAAGCCGTCGAGCTCGCGACCGGCCGCGCCCACGTGGCGTAATCGCCCGGGGCCGGGCCGCGATCGAACTTCGGTCGGACGGCTCCGAGGTCAAACCTCGTCCGCCCCGAACGCGATCACCTCGCCGATCTCGGTAGTCCCGCAGGCGACGGCCGCGAGCCGATCCAGACCGAGCGCGTTTCCACCGCTCGGCGGCACGCGTGCGAGCGCATCGAGGAAGCGTTCGTCGATCGGGTATACGGCCAGCCCCCGCCGGCGCCGCTCCGCACGGTCGCGCTCGAGGCGCTCACGCTGCTCCAGCGGGTCGGTCAGCTCGCCGAACCCGTTGCATAGCTCGATCCCTGCGACGTAGAGCTCGAACCGCTCCGCCAAGCGCGCGTCCGTGGGTTTCTTGCGGGCCAAGGAGGCCTGCGTCGCCGGGAAATCGACGAGGAACACCGCGCGATCGAGGCGCTCCAGCGCTGGCTCGACGTCCTCGACGAGCGCGCGAAAATACCGGTCTTCGTCGCTCGCCGCCGCCTTTAGCGTCTGGTCCTCCGGCCAGCCCGCGAAGCGCGAAAACGCATCGCAAACGGCCAATCGCTCGAGCGGAGGGCGTACGTCGATGGTTCGCTCGCGCAGCCGCACGGTGCCGCCGGTGACAGCAGCCACGAGCTGTTCGGTGTCCTCCATCACGTCGTCCATGCCCGCGTGGGCGCGATACCACTCGAGCATCGTGAACTCGGGGTTGTGCCGGGCGCCGGACTCGCCTCGGCGGAAGCAAGGCGCGAGCTGGTAGATGCGCTCCCACCCGTCTGCCAGGAGGCGCTTCATCTGGTACTCCGGCGAGGTGTTCAGCCAGCGAGTCGGGCCGGCGTCGCCGGCTGTCTTCACTTCGAACGCGTCGAGGTGCAAGTCGAGACCGGGCGACGGCACCATCACAGGCGTTTGCACTTCGACGAACCCGCGCGCGTCGAAGAAGCGGCGGACGTCGGCGACCACGCGGGCGCGCTCTCGTAGCCGCTTCAACGCCGACTTCCCCTGGTCAACGAGCGCTCTCCGCGGCGAACATCTGCTCGGCGAACGCGGCGATCTCGTGTCCCATCCACGGGGCGAGCATTGCCAAGGCGGCGATGACGACGATCAGGCGCGGAAGGTGCGCGAGCGTCGGATCCTGGATCTGCGAGGCAGCCTGAAACGCCGCCACGACCAGCCCGACCACGGCGGCGATCGCCAGGACGGGCAGGGACACTGCGACCGTCAGCAAGAGCGCCTGCTGAGCGTGGTGCACCAGCGTCGCGGGCGGCACGCCGGCTTACTCCGGCGTCGCGTCCGAGCCGCCGGCGTCCACGGTGGCGTCTGGCCCGTCGTCGCCGGCGGAATCGGACGTGCTCGGCGGCGCGTCGGCGCTCGGGGAGGGTGCGTCCGAGCCGTCGACCACGTCGACCGTCGCGCCCTCGAACTGTGCGTCGGAGGGGGACGAGCCGTCGGGGGGGGCCGGGTTGGCGTTGCCCGACGAGCCGTTCTGCGAACACGCGCTCGTCGTGGACTGACCGTTGGGCTCGCAGCACAGGCCGTACGGGGCCATGACGATGGCCGGACGCGATTGACACGTCAAACCGCTCTGGCAGTCGTCGTTGCCGCCGTTTCCGGCCTTCGGGTTGCAGAGCTGCCCCTCGCCCTGCCCGTCGCAGCCGCCGGTGACGACCGTCGCGGCCACGGCCAGCGCGAACTGAAAGCTCGCGACGAGGATCCAGCGCGAGCGCGTGACCGAGACGGGCGAGTTCGGCGGGAGTGCAGAGCGGAAGCGCATTGGGGACCGGAACCTAGGCAGAAACGGTGCGAAACGCCAGAACGCATTCACGGCGAGCCGTCGCGCAGGCGCCGCTCTTTGGCCTCGACGGCGGCGGCGAACAGGCGGGCGTACTGCGCGGCGCTCGCGAAGGAGAAGAGCAGCGACAAGTAGACGAGCATCTGCCCGACACGGACCATGTCGACGACCCCGAGGTCGATGCCCAGATAGGCGAGATGATACGGGTAACCGAGCACGAGCGCGACGATGCCGATCATCTGAAGGGCGGTCTTCGTCTTTCCTTCGTGGCCGGCGCTGATGACGACTCCTTCGCTGGCCGCGACGCTTCGAAGGCCCGTCACGCTGATCTCGCGCGCGAGCAGCAAGACGACCGCCCAGGCTGGGATGCGACCCATCGGGACCAACCACACGAGCGCCGCCATGACGATCAGCTTGTCGGCAAGCGGGTCCAGGAATTTCCCGAGGACGCTGACGACGTCGAGCTTGCGCGCGAGATAGCCGTCGAGCACGTCGGTGATCGCGGCGGCCGTGAAGACGATGCAAGCCCAGAAGCCGCGGACGGGCGTAGGCGAGTCGAGCAACCACACGAGGAACGGGATCGCGGCGATCCGTCCCATCGTGAGGAGATTGGGCAGGTTGAGCGCGTCCTCGGCCAGCGTACGACGGCGCGGCTTGGCCGCGAGGGGCTCGGAAGTCATTGGCTCCACCGGCCGCTGCACATCGAACGCATCGTAGTCCGGACTTACTGCTTCCGTCGCCGGATCGACACCCATCCCGCGATCGCGAAGCCCGCCAGGATCGCAACGGCGGTCGCGGCGTCGTCGGGTTCGACGACGAAGCGCACGTCGAAGAGGCCGCCGTGCGCGAGCGAACCGAGGGTCCACATCCAGGACGCATTGGCGGCGACTGCCATCCACGCGCCCCGGTCGCGGACCCAGAGCGAAGCGAGCGCGATCCCCCGGAGCGCCTCGGCCGTGAGCGCGAGGG
>JBAULD010000237.1:0-5595 GCA_049578005.1 Polyangiaceae bacterium | reverse complement strand
CCTGACGTCCGCGAAAACTAAAGGCTTCGGATTGCGTCGGTGATGATAGCCACGAGCACTGCAGCCGCGGAGAGTAGGAAGGAGAGCAGCATAATTGCTACATCTCATTCCACATCTCTGTGTCAGAACTATGTACAAATGGTTTTGGCAGCATGCATCCTCGCGATTGGCCTAAGATTCGACTGCAGAAGTAAACTTCTGCCGACGTGACCAATCGACCCGCTTGAGCTTCTACGGCTGAGCTTACAAGCTCAGCGGCTATGCACGGGTCCACCAGATGTCCGCGTTCGCGCGTACCCGCGCGGGTCGTCTTTGGTGGGTCACCGAGGCCACTGTCTCTCCGACGTCAGGGCGCTTGGGACCGTGTGCTCGCAGCACCGCGGGCTCCCGCGGAGGAGCTCAGATCGCTTCCGATAGACGACGCGGGGTTCTGACCCCCCCGAGGCATCCGTCCGCCCTGTCGCCCGCGCAGCGGAAATCGCGAGCCTTGGGACCCGCTCCCGCCGAGGCTAGGCGAATTTCCCGCGCGAGCGGTGGTGACCGCACTCCGGCCCGTCGCACCCCGCAGCCGATTGGTCGGGAAGGCTCGTCTCCGCGGCGCGGACCGCATTACAAAGAATCGATTACTGGGCGATACCATTGGCATCGGAGATTGCTCATGACGAAACTGACGAGTCTTGCGTTTACCGTTGCACTGTTGATCGTTCCAGCGCTCGGTTCCGCGCAGAGCAGCCCCACGGAAGATGAACCTCACAAGCCTCGTCCCGAAGCGATCGCCGCGTGCAAGGACAAGAGCGAGGGGGACGCATGCGAGTTTGAGGGGCGTCGCGGTCACGTGGCTGGCACGTGTCGAAAGGCAGGGACCGGTGACTTGTCGTGCATGCATCCGCACAGGCATTACGATGGCGGCACGTAGTAGTCGGCCGCTCCGCGCAAGGCACCTCGACCGACGACCGGTAGACGATCGCTTGTCACTCGTCGCGAAAGTCTGACGCTGCTTTTATGGATCGCAGACACGTGACGCGGTTCTACGTCGTGAGCTGCGCGGTTGTGCCGTGACCTGCGGTCGAGCAAACGTCAAAGCGGTCGGCGATGGTCACTGCGCATCTGCTTCGTTGACGAGGTGGGGATCGGACGGCACGGCGATCTAGCTCCTCGCTATCGCTTGAGAAGCGGGCAGGAAGCCGTAGCGCGATCCGCGGAGCAAGAGGTTCGTTCAGCTCGTTCGGTCTATCACGAGGGGAAAGGGGTGTGACAGGCCCGCGGTCTGATTGAGGGGCCCTGCACAAGGCGTGACGCCACCGCTCCGACCAGCAACGCGAAAGCGCGTCTCCCAGCTGTCCGACGCCGCAGCGTTTGCCGTCGTCGATTTGCCTGGGGAGTCGCCGCGCTTCGCCTCCTGTAAGCCCGTTCGTCAGGGTCGCCCCATTCGTGCCATCACTAGCCACGCGCCGTCGTGCCTCCCACCAAGCAAGCCAACCCCAACGAGGCGTGTGCGCCAAGTGTAGCTCGAGGCCGACGCCGCCCGTCCGATGTTCGTCGAGCTCAAGGACGGCGGGTGCTCGTTGAGGTCAAACCAGTTGGGGGTCTCGATGACCTCCCCTCGGCCGCTCGCCGGGAGCCGTTGCGGGGATTCATCGGGGGCTATGGCTCGCCGCCTTTCGCCGCCTCGCACCGTCGGGCGTGTCGCCGGTCGTCACTTCGGGCCAAGCACGCGTGGAAACGCTTCGTGAAGCCCGTCGATGACGAACTGAGTCGCAATCGCCGCGAGAATGAGGCCCATCACCCGACCGACTACGTTGATTCCCGTGCGTCCGAGCACGCGCGCCACGAGCGGTGCTGAATGGAGCGTCAAGAAGGCGAGCAAGCTCACTGCAGCGATCACGGCAAAGACGCTCACCCTCTCGGCGACGCCCTGCGCCTTGCCCTCGAGCACCATCACCGTCGCGATGGCCCCTGGACCCGACAAGAGCGGGACGCCGAGCGGAATGACAGCAACGTCTTCCTTCGACTCGGCATCGGCCGCCTCTTCCTTCGTGGCCCGCGTGTCACTGCGCTTGGCGCGCATCATGTCCAGGCCCACGCCAAAGAGGAGAATGCCGCCGGCGATCTTGAAGGCCGACAGTGTGATGCCGAAGAACGCAAAGATGAGGTTGCCTGCCACTGCGAACGCCATCAGCACGACGAAGCAAGTGCTCGACGCGCGAAGCGCCGTGTACCTCTGTTCGTCCCGCGGGTGGGTCCCCACGAGCCCGAGGAACGTCGGCACAGCCGTGAACGGATCCACGATCGAGAAAAGGGATCCAAACGCGAGAAGGACGAACGCGGTGAGGGGCATTGGCTATGGGAGGCCCGCAGCGTAGCCCAACGTGCGCAGGCGCGATCCCGATCCTCGCCGAGCACACCGCTCGTCTTCGCCCTCCCGCCGGCTCACCCGATGCGCTGTGTGGCCGACCGTACGGCGACCTCGTGGCCGACCCCGACCTCATCTTCGCAGCCGCGGGCGGCTGACCCCATCTCGTTCCAGACCTCGATTGCCTTCCACGTCGCCGTCCGATTCCACGATGACGACACGATCAGGTGGACGGCAAGGAGCAGGCGGAACTCGTCTCGCTCTGAAACACCGTGCTCAGGACCGAGCGCGCCGGCGCTCAGCCGGTGCGGCCAATCGGCGAACAAGCCCTCCTGCGACGGGACACATGCGAAGATCGGCTTCAAGCCTGAATAGGCAGACACCGCGCCTCGCTCGGTCGTCGACGCCTCGGGGTTCGGCCTCTTGCGTCGGTTGCAGCGCGTCGGCCCGGATGGCGTACGCTTGGGGAATCCCATGAAGCGTATCGAGACGCGCGCGACGGTCCTCGTCTGCGCCTGGTACGCGGCGCTTTGCGCCGGCGGTTGCGGCAGCAATGCCCGCCCCGGCGCCGGTGACGCGGCTGCCGAGAGCGGCTCCGGCGGGAGCTCCGGGTCGAGCATCTCCAGCAGTTCCGGGTCGAGCAGCAGCTCCGGCAGGACCTCCGAGTCGAGCGGCGCCGCTGGTTCGAATGGAAGCTCGGGGTCCAGCGGCAGCTCTGGCGCGGCTTCCGGATCGTCGAGCGGCGGGTCGGGATCGTCGAGCAGTGGCGCAGGGTCGAACAGCAGCTCCGGGGCGACCGACGCCGGAGGCGACGCAGGTTCCAGCGCAAGTTCGCTCCAATGCGCGGGCACGGTCAGCGGGCTGGGAGCGGAACCGTGCGTTGACGCAGGGGGCGTCTGCGTCCAGTTTCCGGAGACGACCTGCTGTACTCTCGTCGCAGGCTTTGACCCAATCGACTCCGGATGCCCGCACGCGCCTTTCGCGATTCGGTGCTGCCTTCCACTTTGATGCGACGTCCGCCGACGAATAGGGGACGGTCGTGCCGGCTACCCGACGTGCGGCCCCCCCGCCCGTGTTCGACTTGATCGATCCCGCTCGCATGCTGGCGGGTACGCCTTCCTCCGCGGAGCCGCTCGACGCCGATTTCCGCCGGTACCTGCTCGATGTCTTCGAGCTCGACCTCACGCAGGCGCCGGCGGTGCAACCGTCGGAGCAAGTCTTCGATTGGTACGCGTCAGTCCAAACGGACCATCGCGGGCGCCTGGCGCTTCGTACAGTGGTCGGCGTGAGTGAGCGGATCGCGAAGGCCATCGAGCGGTACTTGCGTGATGGAAGGCATGAGCCCGACCATCCTGAATGGCCCGGCAACTTTCTGGACCGCTGTCGTCGAGGGCACGAGGAACTCGTATCGGCGCTGGTGGACGAGGTCCGCCGGCGGGCGATGGGGCGAAAGCATGCCGCGGTTCCCCATGACCTTGACCTCGTCGCCTGGACCCGTCGGAAGGTAACGCCGATGGTCGAAGGCCTCTTTCCTGCGGTCGAGCGTGAACCCGTCCTGAAGCTACTGGAGAAGTCGGTCGTTTTCCTGACCGCCGCCAACATCGAGACGGTTCTTCGTGAACAGTCGTGGCTCCACTCGGCGTGGGACCTGGCGAACTTGTATCTATCGAGCGTGGAGGCGGATCTGTTGGGCCCCGAGGCGCCATCGCTCTTGGGCCTCAGCCAGGAGACCACCTGCTACGTCTCGGCAGACTACTTCGCCGACGACGCTCGATTTGCCGACTACGTCATCCACGAAGCAGCGCACGTCTTTCACAACTGCAAGCGCAGCACGGCGGGCCTCCCCGAGACGAGGACGCGCGAATGGCTGCTCCTGCTGGAGTTTCGCAAGCGGGAGACCTTCGCCTATTCCTGCGAAGCGTACGGCTGGATGGTGGAACACTCGCGCAGTCGGCGAGAACGGATCGCCATGGGCCAAGAGTTCGCGAAAAGTTCGGGCCGGTTCGCCGACGAGCAAGTGGACCCGGCTGAGCTAGCCAGCATCGTGACGGAGGCGTGTGACGCCCGAAACGGCTGGAAGGTCATTTTGAAGCGGTGCGCCGCCGAAAGAAAACGCCGTCGCGACGTCTCGGCCATGTTGACGCAGGCCAATCGATAGACATTACCAGTTTCAGCCGCTCGCCAGCTTGGCACTGATGAGGCGGTTGAGCGAGACGTGGTTCTCCTCCGCTTCTAGGACCAACTGCCGATGTAGGAATGGGGGGATGCGCACCTTGAACTGCCCGCTGTAGGTCCGCTCCGACAGCGGCGTTGGGATGGTTTCGCCGTTCTTCCGCGTGTCCCGCAGCACGTCGAGCACGACTTTGCGGACGCCTTTCAGGGCGCCCACCTGCGTGCGCTCTAGCCACGAGAGGCTGGGAAACTCCGCGCAGAGCCCAACGTGCTCGCCGTCCTCCGCCGACCAGATGACCCGATAGCTGTACCTGTCCACGATCTTGCTGATGTCCATATGTTTGGCTCTCGGTGAGTGCCGAGCCCCTAGCTCCGCCTCCCGCCCTTTTTGCCCTTGGCCGACACGTCCTTCGACGACGGCTTGCCCGCTTCGGCTGCTCTCGCTCGCTCCGCTCGGTAGCGATCGACCGCCGCCAAGAGTTGTTGCACCTGGTACGCCTTCGCTTTGCCGCCTTTGGTTTCCTGCATGTTAACGCGTGGGTCGCCCGCTTCACGGCATCTTCCAAACCCGGTGGCTGCTGCCCTTCTGACGAGGTTTCCCGAAGAAGGCATTGGCCACCATGCAGGCATCAGAAAAGCGGACGTTCTGGGGGCTGCCGCGCATCTGCGAGCCCTGAAAATCGAGGAAGCCAAGGTGGCCGCCGAGGGGAACGACATGCGCGACTACGTCGTGGCGAAGACCAACCGCGGGGCTCAATGAACGACTTCGCGAACATGCTGGACGCCTACCTCGACGATCGCTCCCTGACCGACGTGGCCCTTCACTTGGGGCGGAAAGTCCGTACAGGCCGCTCGGGATGAAGAACCCCACGCGAGGCCACCCTGACGCGGTTCTCGACGCCGACCCTTCTCCTGGTCAAAAATTGATCGCTAGCCCCGGATATTGGCGACGCGGGCTGCCGTACTACACTGATTGCAGTGAGACGTGCGTCGCGCCGTTGGATGCGTCTGGCGAGACGGCTCGCGGCGTGTCTGGCGTTCCTTCTGGCGCGTCCCGCCGCGGTCGAACC
>JBAULD010000236.1:0-6064 GCA_049578005.1 Polyangiaceae bacterium | reverse complement strand
CGGTTGAACTCGCCCACTTGCTTGTAGCAAAATGCGGAGTTGATCGCCGCCGCCGGGGCGTCCTTGTGCGCGGGTGCCGCGCGCAGCGCCTCTTCGTACATCTTGCCGGCCTTTCGCCAAAGCTCGTCTTGCTTGGAGCCCGGTTGCTCGGCTTTTGCTTGCTCGAATACCCTGTTAGCATCGGCGAAGGCTGCGTTCTGCAGGATGACGTCGACGAAACCTTTGCGCTCTTCTTCCTTTTGTTTCGGATCGACGGCGCACGAGTGCTTCTGTTCGGCCAGCGCGAGCTCGCGAGACCGAGCATCGTCTTTCTGCATGTTGCTCATGACGATGAGACGCTTCCATGCCTCGTAGCCGAGAGGGTCGGACCCGTTGCAATGTTGCTCGTAGATCGGCAGGAACCGCGCCTGCGCATCTTTGAAGTGACCGTACAAATAGAATTGGTCGGCGGTATAGAAGGCGTAGTCGATGGAGTGGTTCTGCTTGTCGCGCTCTGGGGGGACGCGCTGGATGTACTCATCGCGCGCCTGCATGGACTTCATGATGACGTCGGGAATGTCGTCGACGACGACCTGCTGGTCGCCAACGACCTGTCCCTCCAGTCTCGGTCCCTTTCGAACTTCTACACCTTGCGTTCCACCCGATTCCGTCCACCTCTGGAACCCCAGATCGCGGTCGACGTCGGCGAGGTCCACGACGAACAGCCCTGCGTTGTCGATGAACTGATCGTCCTCGTCCGAGTCGCGCACGTCGACCGCCGCCTGTTTCGCGGTTCCGATCTCGGGCGAACTGGGCTCCACATATTGCCTTGGGTCGAACTGATGAAGGGCGACTTCGAGACGCACCTGATTGTGGAGCGCGTCCGCGTAGAAGTAGCGGCTCTTGTACGAATCGGGAGCGTTCTCGTCTTGCTTGAGGTAACCGAGCCACCCGATTGCGGCGAGTTTGTACTCTTGGAGCGCGAAGTTCGTCAGTCGAAGCTTTTCCTTGGCGTCACCAGTCTGGTCCGCCTGTTCGAGCGCCGCCTGGCCGTTCCGCGTGTGGGTGATAGCCGCGCCCTTCAGCCCCGTGCGAACCAGCTCTTCGGCGCGCTGCAGGGCGATAGGATTGTCCTTGTTCGCGTCTACCCACGGGGCATCGCCGATGTATTTGGCGAGTCCCGTGCGTGCT
Organism: Polyangiaceae bacterium; assembly: GCA_049578005.1. Taxonomy (GTDB): domain Bacteria; phylum Myxococcota_A; class Polyangia; order Polyangiales; family Polyangiaceae; genus Palsa-1150. The sequence continues at coordinate 4,894 of JBAULD010000236.1, read as the reverse complement.
TCGAGCACTTTGCGTTCGTATTCGCGCCGCTCGTCGCCGACCTTTGTCTGTCGAGCGAGGAGATCGTAGACCTCAGCAACCGCGTTCTGCGTATCGGGCGCAGATGGGTCCATCGGCCACTTGCCGAGCATCAGATCGTAGACGGCGAGTGCGTTCTTGTACTGGTTTATCGCGCGGAACTCGAGCGCAAGGGCCTTGTAGATTTCGATCGTCCAAGGTTGGTCCTGAGGGATGACCCGCGGGTCCTGGACCCGATCGAGCGCAACACGCAGCTTCGCTTCGGCGTCGGCGGGGCTCTTTGCGGTATCGAGGATGTCCGGCCGGGCGACGAACGGGTCTTCGGGCCCCGGACCCGTGAAGTCGAAGTTGTCGAGAGATCCCGCAATGTACGTGAACGCTTCCTGTCGGAAATCGGCGCCCGGATCCCCCGTCAACTTCTGCTGCTCGTCGGTGTAGTTGAGCAAGTGCACGAACTCGTGGACTGCCTGCTCGTAGCGCTGCTGTTTGAACAGCGTCCATGCATACTTGTACAGCGCGACGCCGTAGAGCGGCGGCTTCTTGAGCTGCATGGAGTGCAGGTAAGCGCTTGCGGCACGGTTGTAGTCCCAAACGGCGAACGGCTCGTACTCGACGACTCCGCCGGCGAGGTCGAGCTGGTCGAATTCCCAGTCGCCCATGCGCCACCAGACTTCGGCGACGTATTTCGGGTCTTGCCCCGGCAGGACTGTCGGCTGCGGGATCGCGGCGCAGTCTTGCGGATAGGGATCGTTGAACGTCGTGTCTTCGGGTGGACCCTTCTTCAGCGAATCAGGCGTCGGAAACCGGTTGCGCCAAACCTTCCAAAACGCCTCGTCGTGATCCTGCGGAAGCGGCGTGACCTTATCGATGTCCGGGTCCTTGGGGTCCTGCGCCGCCGGATACGGATAATGGTTGTGGCAGACGAGAGAACGCCAGACTTGCTGCGCTTCATCGGCGCGGCGAGCGTCGTTGAGGGCGTGCCCGAGAAAGTAATAAATCCCCGCGAGCTCGGTGTAGTTCGGGAATTCGCGGACCACGCGCCTGTAGAGGGCGATCGCCGGCTTGAGGGTGACCGCAGAATCCGCGTTCGGGTCGTCGTCGCTTCGCGCGCGTTCCTCGTACAACGCCGCGAGGCGGTACATGGCGTCGGGGGTCGCTTCGGGCTGAGCGTTGGCGCCGCTGTACTTCGCGACGAAATCTTCCAGCCGCTTGATTGCAGTCTCGCGTGCCTTCTTCAATTCGACCTTCTCGATGCCGACTTCGCGATCGAGTCCGCCGAGGATCGCCTTCTTCTTCTCCTCGTAGTGAAGCGTGATGATCGTCGTAATCGTGTCCTTGTAGTCGAGCGCGCCATGCTCGTAGGCCTCCGCCTCCTGGCGCATCGCCCGGAAAGCTTCGACCTGCTCCGGGGTCGGCGGAGGGAGGGGCGGAGAGCGCGGCCGGAAGGTCGGCACTGGACCGCCAAGCAGCGTGGTCGAGGCGGCTGGAGACGATCGCAGCGCGGCGTCGGGAGCTCCGGAATCGGACGACAACCCGTCCGCAGGTCGCGCAGCCGCGTGGCCGCCGTCCAGCGCGCTCCTGGCTCCTTGGGGGTTGGCCGAACGCCCGGCGTCCGCGAACGAGGCAGGGCCCGGCCCCTCCGACGGTAGAGATTGGGCGGCGACACTGAGGGGCAGAAGCGCCACCACAACCATCGTGGCGACACCGCCGATCGCGCGTGACGACCACCTGCCGGGCGCTCGTTTGAGCATCGTGATCCTCAGTTGCTTTCCTTCTCTCACTTGCTGGGCTGCCCCGGTTCAACGCCGTCGTCCCTGACTTCCTTGAGCTCTTCGTCGAGGAGCTGCTCTTGTCGAGACCGCTCCGACTGGAGAACCCTCACACGGCTGAGCTCCTCCTCACGGACCTCCCAGGCCTGCTCGGTAATGCCGACGTCCGCACGGAGCACGATCCCTCGCAACTTGTCGCGCACGACGCCAAAGTTTCGCTGCGCGACGTGTCCGACGAGGTCTCTGGCGTCGCCGTCAATCGAATCGAGCTGGGACTGAAAGCTGGCCATGTTCGCGCGCTCGGTTTCGATCTTCTGCTGGAGCTCGCCCGCCCTCACCGCCACTTGCGACTCCAGCTGCCGGAGCGCGATTACCAGCTGCGCGTCGTATTGTCCGGCTTCCGAAAGCACCGGCCCCGCCTGCATGGCGAACCGCTGCGCGTCGCGGCCTGCCGCACCCCCGGAGGCGAGTTGCACTTCGCGCTCGAGGAGCTCGCGAAACTGACCGCGGGCAGAAGCATCGTGCTGGTAACGGGCGTCGCCGAGGCCGATCTGCGCCCGACCAAACTCTACTTGTCGGCGAAGTTCTTCGATTTCGGCGGAGTAGAGCTTCAGGTTGTGTTCGTTTGCGTCGAGCTCGGCCTGGAACCTGAGAGTGCTCGCGGGGTCGCGCACGACGCCGCGGGTAGGCCCTTCGCTGAGCATTCGTCGCAGCCCGTTGACGGTGGCGTGGAGCGCGTCGATCTCCTGGGACCGCCTTGTCAGCTCTTGCGACAAACGGTTCCACTGAGCCCTCCCCTGCTGCTCGCGTTTGGTGAAATCTTCCGGCTGGATGGGCAAGTCTTCGATTGCGGCCATCAGCGTGCGCCGCTCTTGACGGACCTGACCGACTTCTCCGCCGAGATCGCCCGGCTCCTCGCCGTCGAGCGCGTGTGCGAGCGTCAGCCTCGAACGTGCAACTCGGTTGATGAGACCGAGCGCCGCCGTTTCGCCCGCCTCGAGCTCCGGGAAGGCCCGAACACGGTTGGACGCGCCGGTCAGCGCGGTAAGCTTGTCGACGAGCTGCTTCGACTGCCGGATCAGTGTTTTGCACTCGTTGACGTCGTCGATTACGGCGAAGGCGAGCGGGCCGTCTTCCGCTTCGCGCGCCCAGCGCACCGCAAGCGGCGGAAGCTGCGCATCGGTTGAAAGTAACTCGAGCTGTTGCGCGGCGAGCCTGTCGTAGTAGATGCTCACGTCTTTCGTGGAATCCATGAAGGCGTCCACCTTGGCTCGCATCGGGTCGTACTGGGAGCGAATGGATTCATAGAGCTGGAGCGCGCGGTCGAAAGCACCGGCTCGAAGAAGCAGATCTGCGCGCAAGAGAGTGCCGTCCGCGATGAACGGACTATTCGGGTCGCTGATCATCAGCACTTCAAGGGCTCGCTCGGCACGCTGAACGTCCCCGAGCCGAACGTAGACCCACGCCAGCTCATACAGCATCGAGTCGAACTCGGGGCTGTCGCGCCCGATCTTCGAGTAGGCCTCGCTGGCACGCGCATACTGTTCCATCTCGTAGAAGAGCCGGCCCATGGCCATCCAGGCGAGGTCGATGACGTGACGATGTTCCGGTGTATCCGGGGGAAGCTCGGTGACCGTGCGAAATGTCTCGATGGCCCTTTTGTAGTCGCCGCTCGTTCCGCTACCGCCGAGGGCACTGCCCTGCACTGCCGCCGAAAGGCGGGCGAGCTTCATGGCAATGAGGCCAAGAAAATACCGGGCCTGGTGGACAAGCGGCGTTCCGTTCGCGACCTGGGAGAATGCGGCCGCCGCTTCGTTCCACGATGTTTGCCGGTAGTAGGCCTTGCCCTTCGCGTAGAGGACTCCGGCGTCGATTTGCGCGGGAGGCACTTGATTGAACTTCTCGAATATCGGGGCCAACGACTCCGGGGGGTCGTTGAGGCGGATGGAAACGTCGACCAAGCGAGCCAGGGCGCGGCCAAAGTAAACCTGAGAGCGCGGCTCGTTGCCCCTTTCGACAAGGGCAGCGTAATCGCGGCGAGCGGCCAAATAGTCGTGCGAGGCGTAATAAGTCTCGCCCCGCAGCCACATCGCGTCCGGGTAGCTGGGCGTGTTGGGAAACTCTTCGATGATCTCACTGAGGACGACCACCGCGCGGCCATAGTCGTTCGTTCGATAGAGTAGCTCGCCGTTCGCAAGCCGTTGCTCGGGCGACTGCCGCTCCCCTTTGGCGCGATCGACCGCGGACTGCACCCCCGCGATCTCGCGGCCGACGTGCAGGAGATCTCCCTGGGCCGACGCGAGCGCTTCGCTGGACCCCGCTCGCGCGTCGAACGCGAGCGCCCACACCACGACGCCACCGCATGCGGCCGCGCCGAGCGGAGTAAACTTCACTTCTTTCCTCCTCCGACCGAAACGCCCCCAGAGGCCGCTCCTGGCGCGGCCCCGCCGGAGGCCGGCGGAACGGCGCCCGCGCCTGCCCCGGCGGAAAACGGCTTCAGCGACTCATGCCACTCGATTGTAGGCCGCTGTTCGAGGGGCGTGGTGACGCCCCCCTTCTCGAACGCGGTCGCCGTAACCGTCAGGGCCTTTCCCTCGACAGCCGTGAACGAATGGCTCGATTTGACCTCAAACTTGTAACCTCGAAGGTAGGAGAAGACGCCATAGCCGTTGCCCTGGAACGTGAGGGCCACCTGGATCGTGTGGTCACCTGGCGGCACCGAGCCCGTATAAATCGGGATCTCTTTCTGGTCCGCCAGGGTGCCCGAATCGTCTTGCTTGTTGTACTGGACCTGGTTGTCGATCACGAAGAGCGCGTGTGTGAGAAGGAACGCGCTCGACATCTCGTCTTTGAAATCGACTTCGGCACGGGAACCGGCGGTGCCGCCGCTGAGGATCGTGTCGCTGATCATCGCCAGGCGCGTATGGCTGCGTCGAATCTGGTCCTTCAACTCGTCGACGCGCTGCTCCAAGTCGCGAAGTCGGACCGAATAGGTTGCGCCGTTCATGGCCGTATCGGCAGCCTTCGCCGTCATGTCGACGCTGACCGGCCCTGCCGGCGCACCAGGGGCTGCGGACGCCGGGGCGGTCGAGGCAGCGGTAGCCGGG
>JBAULD010000235.1:0-2372 GCA_049578005.1 Polyangiaceae bacterium | reverse complement strand
CCGCAAGACGACGCGATCGTGGCGGCCCACGACGACGACTGCGCCGGGGACGCGCCGGCTGGCGATGGCGTCGCCGACCGCAGCGTCGACAGCGCTCTCGTCGAGCGGCGAATGCACGGGAAGCGCGGGCGCGGCGGGCGCAAGGGCGACGCTGGGCATCGCTTGGAGTTGGACCGATGGCGGGGCCGGGGGAGGCGCTCTTCGGCAAGCCGCAGCAACGCTGAGGGCACAGAACGCAGAAATGGCGAGAAAGAGGCGCGTGCCGCTCATTGTGCCATGAAGGATGGGGCAGGCGGCGCCGGAACCCTAGCTCGAGCGGCCATTTCCCCTTTCCGTCTTCCGGTCCTCCTGTGAACACTCATCGTCTCGGTGGGCCTTCTCGGACGATCAGCCTAGCCTTCCTTTGATCATGCACGCCTATCCAGCCCAACTCGCCGCCGCGGTAGCCGCCCGCTGGGCGCGCCTCGAACGGCTATCGGACCCGGGTCCTTGCGAGCTCCGGGCGGGGGATCTTCCCGATCACACGGCGCTCGAGCACCTGATCTCCGTCGCGTACCAGGCGTCCTTGCTCCAGGAAGAGGCGAGGCCCGTTCGCTTCCGTGTTCTCGTCGGTGATCCCGGTCGATTGCCGCTCGACGCGGGGCCGCCCGAAGGGTTGCAGCCGCTCGTCTTCGCCAGGCCGCGCGCGTACGACGAACAAGAACTTCGTCGCCTGGCGCCGGCCGCGAAGTACCATCGCGCCCTCATCGGGGTGCGGCAGAGCGGCGCAGGCGCCTTCGAGATCTGGGGGATTGTTCAGTCGGGCCCTCGCTGGCTGCTGAGCGTGCGGGGCGGGCGCGCGCTCCCGTCGCCCTTGCCGAGCGATGCGCTCGTCGTCCGCGTCGCCGGTCCTGGGCTCGTGGCCGTCGGGCTCGGCGACGTCACGCTCGGCGAGCTTCGGGTCGGGCAGCTGCAAGGAGTTCCGCTCGACGCCTTCGACGCGGAGTGGCTGGCCACGCGATTTGCACCCTTCCGCGCCCAGCTGGCTGCAGAACACGAGGCCGCGTTCGGTCCCGGCGCGATTCCGCTCGACCCCAACCTGATGCGCCAGGTGTCCCAGCACATGTTCAAGCGGGTCATCGCGATTCTGCGAGAAACCCATCACGGGGCCACGCTGCTCTTCGTGCCCGATGCGCGCGTGGCGAGGCTTCTCGGCGATGAAGGTCCGCTCAGGCTCAAGTACGCATTCGCAGACGGCGCGCCCCGCCGCAGGCATCGGGCACTCCTCCGGGCAGTCATGCGAGAAGTCGCCCTCGCGGCTGCGGAGGCGCCGTCCCCCCCCGAACGCGCCGGCTGGGCGCTCTTCGAGAGTTCGAGGCGGGAGTCGGTCGCGGCTCTGGACGAGTCCATCCTCGAAGTGTCTCACCTCATCGCAGCCCTCGGCGACGTCGACGGAGCGGTCGTCATGACCGATCGGTTCGAGCTCCTCGGGTTCGGGGCCGAGATCGCCGGCCGGCTCCCCGAGATCAGCGCCGTGCGCCGAGCCCTCGATCTCGAGGCGTCGGCGTCCGATCTGGTCCCCATCGACAGCGTGGGAACGCGTCACCGATCGGCATACCGCCTCTGCTCACTCGAGCGGGACGCGATCGCAGTCGTCGTGTCCCAGGACGGCGCGGTGCAATTCGTGACGTGGTATGAAGGCGGGCCGACGTATTGGGAACACGTGCCGCTCGTCGGTGCGGAACCCTGATCCAACCGGACGCCACACGGTCGTGGAGGACCGCGAAGCGGGGTGCCGGTGCCTTGACAGCCCAGAGCTAAACTATAGCGGTCTCCCGCGTCGTCATCGCATTCTCCCAATGCCGCCCATCGAACGGCTTGGTCGATACGCCGCCGAGATCGACGCCATCGAGGCATCGCACGTTGACGTCGATCTTGTCGGGATCCGACCGAGGTACGTAAAAACTGTGGATGCCGCAGACGCGGCAGAAGTGGTGCGCGGCGACGCCGGTGTTGAATCGGTAGGTAGTCAACTCGGCCTCGCCGGAGAGAAGCTCGAAACGATCGCGAGGGACGATCCAGTGCAAAAATCCCTTCTTTTCGCAAATCGAGCAGTTGCACGTGACGAGGTTCGTCAAATCCGCGCGTACTCGGAATCGCACGCGCCCGCAGTGACAGCCCCCTTCGTATCCTTGCTCCACGTATTCGGGCATACGGAGGGCAGCATAGCCGACCCGGAGACGTGAGCTCCGCGTCTTCGAAGAAGTCTCGCGCGCGCTTACCGTGCTCGCGCTGGAGTTCGTCGGACTCGCTCCACCTTCCGGCGGATACGTTCGCGAGTCAAAGGTGCTCACGGGTGTTCCCGCTGGGACACGCGACCGAGTCTCGTCGAC
>JBAULD010000234.1:0-1544 GCA_049578005.1 Polyangiaceae bacterium | reverse complement strand
GGTTGAGCCATATCGCCGGATCGGTAGGCGAAAGAGACGCTGCGGCTCGGAATGCCGTCACTGCGTCGGCAACTCGGTTGGTTTTCAAAAGGGCAATCCCCCAGTGTGACGTAGCCTGGGCCACTGTCAGGCCCGATGCGAGCAGACGGGCGAGCTCCACGTCGGAGGCCGCCCACGCTCGAACGGACTCCGACGCCGCGCGCGGGTCGACGAGCTCTCCGGGAAGCTTCACCGCCGAGTCCTCTCGAACGGCGCCACTCGGTGCCGAGGCAGGGCGGTCGGAATGTCGAGTCTCATTCGGACGCGCCCGCGTCGACGGGTCTGGTGGACCCGTCCTGGGCCTCGGTGGGTGTGGCATCGGAGGAGATGCACGTCGTCTGGCACTGGAAGACGAGGTTCGGCCCGGCTTCCTCCATCGCGGCGGGCACGCATTCACACGAATCCGTTCCAGCGTCGCATGCGCTCGGATAAGGACAAATCAGCCCGATCTGGGAACACGCAGCCATGGTTGCGCTGTTTTCGCTGAGCGGACAACTTGCAGCGGCGGGGGCGGGGCAGCCGGGAGTCTCTCCTGCGTCGACTGCGTTTCCGACCCCGTCGGTGCACACGAAGAGTCCTTTGGTACACGTGCAGAGAAGCGGTATTTGAATGAGGTCGCAAGTGTAGGTGGGGGCGCAGAAGAGCCCCTCCGCCTGACAGGAAACGCCGACCGTGCCCCCGAGGGACGCGGGGCACTGGCCGGCGTCCGTCGCGATGTTGCCGGCGTCCGCAGCGGTCTCTGGGGCCGAATTGTTGTTCGAATTACCACACGCCGCGCTGGCTACGGCGAAGAGACTCACGATGCGGCGCATGGCCCATCGTCGCCCAGCGCGGGTCGGAACGCCTCGAAATGTGGACGAAACGGTTCCGATTCACGACGAAAGAAGCGAAGGCACGGGTGGATTCCGGCGTCCGCAAGGCGAAACGGTACAGCTCGTCCGCGCCCCCCGGCAGCTCGTCAGAAAGGCGACGGGCAGCCCGGGCTTGATGTAAAAGTCCGGTATGCGTCTAACGCACGTTGCGCTTCGCGCCTCGTTCGCCTTGGCCTTCGCCTTCGCCGGCTGCTCCGTCAGCGCGACTTCGAGTACGGGGGACACCTGCGGCGGAGACGACACGATCGCGGGCTGCGCGGCGGGCAGCTTTGGCTATTCGTGCACCGGGACCGCCACGCCAGCCGAGGGAAGCAGTTCGCTCATCTGCAGCCAGCCCACGGCTGGAAACAACGGAGCGACGCTTTATTGCTGCGTGTCGATCTTCGCGCCGACGACCTGTGCGCCGGATCTCACGGTCGCGGGGTGCACCTCGGGCTCCCAAGGCTACTCGTGCACGGGGTCCGACACGCCCGGTCAGCACGACTCCACGTTGAACTGCAGCGCGGGCGTCGCCGCGAGTGCTACCTCGACGTTGTATTGCTGCGCGTCCGGAGACGGGGCATCGCCCACCTTGGACGCCGCGTCCGGCGACGGCGCGGTGGCCGTGTCGGATGACGGAGGCGGCGACGAGGG
>JBAULD010000233.1:0-3429 GCA_049578005.1 Polyangiaceae bacterium | reverse complement strand
ACTCACCCCAGCTCCTCGAACAGAATCGAGACAAAATCCGGCGTGTGTACCTTTTCACCGGGGAGGACGACCAGGTCGCCGAGAATACCAAGCGAGCGGGCGAGATTCTCAAGGGTGCTCACATCCGCGTGAAAGTGAAGATAGTGCCCGGTCTAGGCCACGAGGTGCCCGCCGACCGGATGATTACGAACTATCGCCGCCCCCTGAGGTGGCTCCTCGCCGCCAATTGACCCGCCGTACCAAGGCGTCCTTCCAAGCCTTTCGAGCAAGCGCCGGCGCGTTCCATCTTTCCGTACACGGCTCTGCGGCGCGCTAACGTCGAGCCGCATACGTCCGTAAGCACTGGTATGCGCTCCGTTGCAGCGACGGCCGCAGCTGAGCCCTCGCCGTGGCCGATGCCGGAACGATCCGAGCTCGATGCGGTGCGCTCCCTCGATGCTCGGTTTCCGATGGCGCGCCTCCGCCGGGTGCCCGTCGTACGGGCGTCCGAACTCGACGCTCGGGCCGATCCGAGCGGCGCGACGCGGGTATGGCTCGCGCTCGAAGCGCTCCAAGTCACGGGCAGCTTCAAGGTGCGCGGCGCGCTGGTGTCGCTCGATGCCAATCGAGCGCGCGGTCACGTGGTGACCGCGAGCGCGGGCAACCATGGCGTCGCCGTGGCCTACGCAGCCGCCGTCCTCGGCCTCTCGGCGACGGTGTGTGTACCCCGTAGTGCGCAGCGGATGACCCGCGCCAAGATCGAGAGGTACGGTGCGGAGCTCATCGTTGCGGCCAGCGACGACCACATCGGCGCCGAAGGTCTCGCCAGGGCGACTGCCGCGTCGTGTGGGGCACACGTCCTACCGTACGACGGGGTCGACCTCGTAGCGGGCAACGGGGCTTCCCTCGGCTTCGAGATCGTTCGCGCACTCGGCGGGGTGCCGGAGCGTGTGCTTACGCCCTTCGGGCGCGGCGTGCTCGCCACCGGTCTCGCTTGGGCGCTGGCGGCCGAAACGGACGGCGCGGTCGATTGCGCCGTTTGGGGGGTCGAGAGTGAGAGTTCGGGCGTGGTACCGCCGCTTGGCGATGACGGTGCGCAGCCGCCGCGGCTCCGGACCCGGCCGACGTCGCCGGTCGAAGGGCCGGCCAGCGGTATCGGCGAAGCGGGATCGAGTCGCACAAAGCCGACCATTGCCGGGATTGTGGTCGCGACCGACGCTCAGATTGCGGCGGCGATGGTTCACGCGTACCGCGACATGGGGCTCGTCGTCGAAGCGAGCGCCGCGTCCGCGCTGGCGCCCGTGCTCTTCGGCCTACCGAAGGGGGTCCGCGGCGGCGACCTCGTCGTCGTTTTGACCGGGCGCAACGTGGACCCCGAACGCCTCGACTCGGTGATGCGAGGCGGGCGGCAGTAATCGGGGCTTTGATGATACGCTCGAGCGAGCGTGCCCGCCGCGGAAACCCAGGCAACGAAAGCCGCTAAGACCAAGCGCGTGTGCGATTGTCTCGTGCGCGACGGGGTCCTCAAGCCGGAGCAGACGGAAACGGTGATCGCGCACGTGCAGCGCACCGGAGATCGCGTCGAGGAGGCGATCCTCGAGCTAGGCCTCGCCTCCGAGTCGGTGATGCTCAAGGCGCTGTCTGCGCATTACCAGGTCCACTTCGTGTCGTCGGAGAAGCTCGCCAAGGCCGAAGTCAGCCGGGCCCTCATCGACATGATTCCACAGCGCTTCGCCGAGAAGCTCGGGCTATGCCCCGTGGTCTTCGATGCTCGCGCGCACGCACTGACCGTCGTGACCGCCGATCCCGAAGACGTCGAATCGCTTCGAGAAGCACAGCTCGCGTCCGGCGCACGCGAAATAAAGGCAGTGCTCACGCGACCCGCGGCCGTCCGAGCCCTCATGGGCAAGGCCTACGGAGGCGACATCCACGCCTTCGCCCTGCTCGACCGGCAGGCTCACGCGCAGCTTCAGGCGATGCTCAACGTGTACGAGCGGAACCTCGTGAGCGACGACTCGATGACGCTCTCGATGGCGCGCGCGGAGGCCAAGGGACGCGGTCGCGAGCGCATCCTCAGCGAACAGGAGATCTCCGAGGCCGGAGGCACGACGATCGCGGCCGGCGGCGGCGGCGCGACGGAATATCTCGAGCTCTTGAACGTGCTCGTGAGCCTGCTCGAAAGTTCGCGGGCCGACCTGCGCGGGCACTCGTCCCACGTCGCGCGTCTCGCGAGCCGGATGGCCGAGAAGATGGGCCTAGACGGGGCGGGCACGGGCGCACTCGTCGCGGCCGCGTACGTGCACGACCTCGGGAAGATGGGCCAGTACCACCTCACGGCTTACAACTGCGGCGAGTACGACGGGCATAGGGCCGCCGCACAAAAGGCCTACGGCGTGCCGGCGCGCCTGCTCGAACCCGTACACATGGCGAAAGACGCGATCGCGGCGGCCTCGCACATGTACGAACGCTACGACGGGAAAGGGTTCCCCGACGGAGCCAACGGCAAAGAAATACCTCTTTCGGCGCGTGTACTCGCCATTTGCGACACATACGCCGATTTGACTCAGAACCCACGCAACCCATTTCGCAAGACGCTTTCGGCCCAAGAGGCGTGCGCCGCCCTGAGCAAGCACCGAGGAACAATCTTCGACCCGAACCTGGTCGACCTCTTTCGTCACACGGTCCTCGGCGAAGATCTCAAAGCTCGGCTCTTGGCCAACCGATTGCAGGCGCTCATCGTCGACGTCGATCCGGAGGAGACGACTGTTCTCGAGCTCCGTCTCATCGAACAGGGGTTCGTCGCAAGGACGGCTCGGACCGCGGACCAAGCACTGACCATCCTCGCCGAAGGGGAGACGGATCTCGTCGTGAGCGAGATCGATCTGGTCCCGGTCGACGGTCTCGCGCTCCTGGCCGAAGCGCGGAAGGCTTCCTGGGGCAAAGACCTGCCTTGGGTCGTGTACACGCGGCGCCAGGAGCGAGCGCTGGCGCAGAGAGCCTTCGAGCTTGGCGTGATCGATTTCGTGAGCAAGCCCGCGAACGCCGATCTTCTGGTGGCAAAGCTCCGTGCGATGCTCGATCAGCGTGCCAGTCCGCGCACTTCGCGCGGCGTGAGCGGGCGGCTGCGCGAGCTCGGACTGCCGGACATGGTGCAGGTGCTTTTCCACGGGCGAAAGAGCGGCAGCCTCAAGATCCGGGCGCCCGAGGGGTCTGGAGAGATTCACTTCGCGGACGGCAACGTGGTCAACGCGCTGTGGGAAGAGCTGCGGGGAGAGGAAGCGTTTTACGCGATGCTCAAGCTCAAGGACGGCGAGTTCGGGCTCGACCCATCCTTCCGGACTGAGTCGCGCATCATCGACAGCTCGAGCGAATCGTTGCTCCTCGAGGGGATGCGGCGGATGGATGAAGGAGCCGCCTAGCCGAGTCCACTCGACTCACGACCGAGTCCAC
>JBAULD010000232.1:0-9026 GCA_049578005.1 Polyangiaceae bacterium | reverse complement strand
GCGCGCAGTACCGAAGCAAGCGCACTTGAAGCAGCGCGCAGTGCATCAGCGCAACACTGTCGCCCCAATCCGTTGCCAGGTGCGTGAGTACTTGCGAATCACGACGTATGTTACAGGTGCATAGCCGCGCGGGCGCCTTATTACCCATCGGGAAGGGCACGGCATGCCCTTCGGCGGCAGCAGAACGTGCGAACAACTCCGCTGAAGCCGTATTAGGCAACGCGGTACTTTCCGCCAGGACGTTGGATGTGGCGAACTCGCACGCAGTGATGCACTTTCCCGCGCTCCTCTCGCGTCGCTCGACGTCTCGCTGTGTGCGCGCTCGGTTGAGCGATGCGTCGATTCCTGTACTTAGCCCGTCCGGTTCGGATCCGCTTCGCACACGCGTACGGCAAATGCCAAACCAAGGTTGGCACCCCTGGCGACTGAAGCTCTGCCATTCCGAGCGCCCGTTGCGTCGCCATCGTCTGTGCCTTCACCCGAGCCGAGCAACGATCGCGGCGCATACCGCACCGGCCACGACGCAGCACCCGACGACGCAGCCTGCATGCACGCATGGGGCTCCAAACGCGATTACTGCGGCAACCGCCCCGCCAACCTGATGAATCCGGAGCGGATTGTCGGGCGGCTTATGATCAGGTCCACGCTCGCCTCGGCGTCCTTCGCAACGACTTCGCGCCCCACGGCGGCAACCTTCTCGTGCGCTGCGGTGGCACATGCCGCGCGGACCTTCTCGACAGCACATTCGGTAGTCTCTGCCAGCTGCCGCCGGGTACATTCAAAATCGTCTTTGTGTTCGAGGGCCATGACGATGCTCAAGAACGCGTCGTTCTCGCGAAGGTCGTCCGACCAGCTGCTCGAACGGTGTCTCGGCCTTTGCGGCCACGGCTTGCGGCGTGGTGCGCTGAGGGCGCTCGCGGCAGTGGGCGTGTGTCACTCGGGGACCGCTGTCGCCAGCGACGTTCCATGCGCCTCGTCGGGCGCCTGGGCTACCAGTTGAGCGAGTACTTTGCCCACCTCGCCGCGCCACCGACGGAGCTCAACCCGTTTCTACTGTAATCGGCAGCACCGTGTATGCCGCACGGAGCGAGCCGCTTGGTGTAGATGTCGTCGGCCACACTCCGTGCCGTCGCGCTGCCGGTTGATGACCCACCGCGCATCGAGCTCAGCACCGAGAGCTCGAATGCTGGCGTGGCGGTGTCTCCGGGTGGCGGCTCACGGTCTCATTGTTTCGTGCAGCGGCGTTCAGGATGACCGTGCTGTCGCGATGCTTATCGCAGAGGTTCACGAGGTGAATCCAGCCGTCCGCGATCGTCAAGATTGGTCCGCTCGGTGGGCACCAGGTCCTGGTACGCGCGATACCCATCGGGGTTGGCATTGTCGCACTCGACCAAGACGACGCTCAAGCCCTCCGCCAAGAGGCGGTCGAGCGCCGCAATCGTCGTCATCGACTTGCCGACGCCGCCCTTGCTGCCGCCAATCGACACGATCTGACTCACGTGTTGGGTCTCTGCCCTCTTACTGTCCATGAATGTTCGCCTCCGATACTGGCTGCAGATGTTCGTCGGGCGTTTCCGCCATGGGATCCGGAGCCCGACGGGGATGACGTCACATGCGCGCCGATGAGCACGACTTCACAGCCGTGCCGGCGAAGCGCGTGCCAGTCGCGCGGGTCCTTCGGAGAGCGACTCTACAGTGCCTCGGAGTCCGGACGCATCAGCGAACTCGGAGCGCCTCGCGCCATGCTGGATCGGCCGCCCGACCGCTTCTTTGGCAGCAAGCTTCGCGGCGGGCGCCTCGCGCTTTGTCGGGTGACATGGGCAATACCGGTGGGTGTGCCGGCGCAGCGACGCCGAAATGCTCACAGATGGCTCTTCGACCGGCCTTTTTGCGGCCTCTGTGAGTTCGCCCGGAGGCACCTACAGCAGCGGGCGAGGAGGATCGCAGAAATCCTTGAAGGACCGACTCACGGGCTGACAGCCCCTGCTCGCCCAGCCACGCTGCAATGTCGCTTCGGTGCTAGCCTGCCGCTTGCCTATCGCCGTATCGCGATGGGCCGGCACGGGGTGACAACCGATTCCCGCCGCAGCGTTCGCACGTGCGCCCAGTGCGTTACCGCAAGGGAGCCCACTCGAGCACTACGTGGTGCGCTCCGACAGTACTGTGATGAGTACAAAAGTGCTGCACGAGAAAGGCAACGCCACGGAGCGAAAAGCGAAGTGCAAGATAAAGGGCCGGCGTCAGGGGGTGTTCAAGTTATGGATTCGATTCTACAAAACCCGTGTCACTCGGAGTCGTTGTGACGCCGACCGCCTGCTAAGTCATCAATAGGTCGAGGAAAATCGTGGCGCCGGCCAGAACCTCGGGCCGATTTGCCTGCTTTTCGGTGGCAACAAGCATCCCACGATGATCGCGGGGCTCGGCGCCCGCCAGACGTTTACGAAGGCGCACCTGGGCGCTTCCCGCGTGACACAACAAGGGACCAATTCTACGACCAGAGCGTGGCCTTCCGACCTCCCCTGCCCGCCATCCTCGTGGTGGCCTTGCTTCTTTCGCTCCCTTCGGTGGCCATCGGGTTCTACAGCGACGACTACGTGCTTCGCACGGAGGTCGCGCACACCGTCCCAAGCGCCCCACCCGCGTACGATCTGTACGACTTTACCGGTGCGACCCCTGCGGAGAACGAAGCCCGCATCGCTTCGGGCACGCTGCCATGGTGGACCTCGCCCGGCATTCGGGTCCATCTCCTCCGCCCACTTGCGAGCGTGCTCTTCGCCCTGGACGTACGCGTCTTCGGAACGGCGCCGCTTGGGTATCACCTCGTATCGATTGCCTGGTACCTGGCGCTCGTCGGCCTCGTCGGTACGCTCCTCGGGCGGCTCCTGCCCCGCGGCACCGGGAATCTAGCCACGCTCATCTTCGCGATCGATCAGGCCCACGTCTTCCCGTGGGGGTGGGCATCGTGCCGCCACATGACGATCGCGGCGACGTTCTCAGTCGCTTCGCTTCTCTGCCTCGTGCGCGCTCGGGAAAAGTCTTGGCGTGCCGGTCACTGGCTATCGGCGCTACTTCAGGCATTGGCGCTCACGGGTGGCGAAACAGCACTCGGCGGCGCCGCGTACGCCCTGGCGTATGGGGTACTCGGCGCCCCTGCGCAAGTGCCCATCCGTCGCCGCGTCGCCCTCGTCGCACCGATGCTCGCGGTTACGGCCGTGTACCTCGCAGTCTACGCAAAGGCCGGCGCCGGCGCGGCGCACGGCGGCGGCTATTTTTCGCCGCTCTCCGAGCCTGATGCCTTCGCCACCGCGGCCGCACGACGCCTGCCGGTGATGCTCGCAGACGCCACCCTTGGAGTACCCGCGGATCTTTCGTCAGTCGTGCCCGCCGGACCGTTCTTGGTTGCGGCCGGGCTCGGATGTTTGGGCGTCTTCGCCTTGTATCGCTCGACGTTCCCTCGCGTCCCCCCGCACGCACGCATGGCGCTTCGATGGCTTGTGCCCGGGGCGCTTCTCGCGCTCTTGAGCGTCCTCGGCGGATTCCCCGGCGCGCGACTGCGGTTGCTCCCGGATGTCGGATTCGCAGCGCTCTTTGGCGTTCTTCTTTGGCACGGCTTCGTACGCGTGCCGCAGGCGGATGGCGGCGCCGCCCTCTGGTTGCGTCGCGCACTGGCCGGGACGTTCGCCACGATCCACCTCGGCCTCGCGCCGCTGCTCGCACTGCTCAACACCGGCTTGAACGCGCAGATCGCTCGCAAGCTGGAGGAAGTGGCCAGCGACGTGGCGGCGATCGCGGTTCCTGGCGACCGGGTCTTCGTGCTCGCAGGTTCGGACCCGATGGTGTCCATCTACCCGCCCGCGGTGCTTCTGGCGTGGTCTACGGCTTGGACGCGGTCATGCTGGTCGATGGCGTCGATGGCCAAAGGGCGCCAAAGGTTTACGCGTACGGGCCCGTCGACGGTTGTGATCGAACCACAGGGGACGACGTTCCTCGTGGGAGCCTTCGAGACGCTGTTCCGTTCATCTGATGAGCCACTGCGGGTGGGCGACCTCGTTTCGCAGTGCGGAGCCGGGTACCGCGTCTTGGACATGCGCGAGGGTCGCCCGTCCGAAGTCGAGCTCACCCTTGACGTTCCGCTTGAAGATCCGCACGTCCACCTGCTGGTTTGGCAGGAAGGCCATCTTCGTCCCATGGCTTTGCCCGCCGTCGGCGATTCTCTGGAGATAGCCTGGAGTCCGGGCCCGGTCGGCATGTTTTGACTGCCGCCCTCGGCGCCCGGACGCGAGACTGACGTGAAGGACGCGACCTGGATCGCGGACCTGCAAGCCCTTGGCTTCCTGGTCGCGGGCGAGACCGACCCGGAAGGGCCCGTGGAATTGACCAAAGGCCGTCTCGACGCGCCCCGCCAGGCGCTCGTAGAGAGGCTGCGCGGCCGATGTTCGCGATCACCGCCGATTCGTTATCAAATGCAACCCCGCTCAAGTGGACGCCCCGAACCCGGTGGTGCGCGACTTGGAGTCGCGTGTAGTCGATCGAAGCCCCAGCGCAGATCAATCGGCTCGACGCCCACGAAGATCTCAACGCCGTGCGGGATCATCGCGCACCTCCAAGAGCCTCGATGACCTCGGTCAGCAGCGCGTGATCGAACCCCGACCGCACCTCGATGCGCGCCGCGCCAACCGTGATCATCAGCGTCGCGGCAGAGGTGCCCACCCCCACCGTGCCTTCCGCGGTCGGGCTCTGCTCGTGAATTCTCGTCGGCAGCACGCGAACCACCCGAACCTGCGAGGCCGTGCCCGAACGCATCGGGCGCTCCGCGGCTGTCGCGCCCGTCGGCTGCTGCGCCGAGACCTGGCGCAGCCGAAACGCCCAGTACGTCAGCGTAGACGGCTTGAACTCACGCCCCAGCGCGAACGCCTTCGCCGTCTGCCCGCTGGCCTTCCACTCCCTCACTCGCTCCGACCACTTCGTTTCCGTCTCCGTCATGCTGCCAGACAATGAACCGGCGACGCCGCGCGCGGAATACGTGCCTCCCTCGACCGCCGCACACGTGAAGGCCGAAGAGTGCGACTTCTGGGACCGTTTCGAGCGGCCGCTCCGCAAGTCCGGGACGCCAGGTCGCGGTAGGACGGAATTCCCGACCTTCGCGCAACAGCCGGGTTCCTGCGCAACCTTCGTCATGGGCGTCACCGGTTATGGGATGAGGTGCGCGCCCGAAGCCTGCACGACGCGCCGGCGGGCGCCTGTTGGCTGCGGCCGGCAGGCGTCCCGGTCGCATAGACCTCGCCCGCGCGTTCGAAGCTGCAAGCCTGATCGAGCAGACCTTTTCCGTTCTCGGTCGCACGCTAATCACTGCACTCAACGAGCATCCGGACCGTCGGCCCGAGGTCCAATAGTTCGCTCGCCAAATGAACGCCGCCGTCCAACGTCATTTGCGAAATTCGTCGAAAAACGCCTCGTGAACCTCGAAGGACTTCACTGCGCGAAGCCCGAGACCTGCTCGTTCGAACATCCCGATAAGCTTGTCTGCATCCACCAGCTCGATGGGCGGCACCCCGTCGCGCGTCGCCTCCTTGCGTGCGTCGCTCGTGAAACTTCCCGTCGTCAGGATAAGTCCCTTGTCCGCTCGCCCCTGCATGGCGCCGCGGAAGTCCCTCACCTGGCTCGGAGTGACGGGCCGATCGCTGTAGCGTTTGCACTGGAACAGAACCTTGAAGGTCACGAGCGGGTTGACTTCCAACACTCCGTGCCCGTCGATGCCACCGTCGCCCGACGCGCCCGTGACGATCACTTGCTGGAATCCGCTTTCGCGCAGCAGTCTCTGGCAAATCCGTTCGAAACCTGAGGGCGGAAGTGCGCGCAGGATTTCGAGAAGGCGGGCCTTGTAGTCCTTTGTCTCCTCAGCGGCCTCCTCGTCCTGCTCATCATCCTCGCTGGCCGCATTGGTGCTGCCGTCAGGCGCTGCCTCCTTGCGCGGGAACGTCTTTGCCACGGCCTTGAACATCGCGTGCACGGACTCGGGATCGAGCTTTGCGGTCCGCCCGGTGTCGGTGAGGCTCCAGACGCCTCGCTGGGAGGAATCGAGATAGCCGGCCTTGGCGAGGTAAAAGCGCCCCCACGCGATCTGGTTGCGAACCCGAGACTGACCGTTCGCGGTCGTCTCCTCTTGCTCGTGTTCGGAGACCTTGAGGCGCTCAAGCACCCGGTCGGTTACCTCGCTCGGCGTGCCGGAGTTCCCGAGTTCTCGCAGCGTCTCCACGATGGGGGCGACGAAGCGCAGGAAGGTCGGGCCCTTGGTTTTCTTGGTGGACATTGACGCGCCTGGAGGGTGTCACACAATAGAATCAGCGCGCTACCGCGCCGTAAAACTTGGTGGTGTCGCAAATCAGTGAAGAAGCATCGCCGCCATGTCGACTTTGCGGCGTGTGCGCGCCGCTCGAACGGAGCCATGTCGTGCCGAAGGCCGCCTACCGGCGGATCCTTCAGGGGCCCGACTTTGAAACGCCTCAGCGGGCCTCGGTCAAAGTCACGGCCGCCTCCACGGTTCTAACGAACTCGCAGATAATTGAGCCCATTCTTTGCGGCATGTGCGAGGACCGTTTCGAGAAGTGGGAGAGCTACGCGTTTCCCGTCTTATCGCAGGGCGACGGAACCTTTCCGTGGCTGGCGAGCGCCAGGGTCGTCGAGGTGAGACTTCCCGATTCTTGCCGCGTCGCGGAGTCCGACGGCATCGACGTGGCGAAGCTGAGCCCCTATTTGCGGCCAGCCTTCTCTGGCGCCTCAGCTTGTCGCGAGAGTGCCGCGGCGTGTCGCTTGGGCGCGACGAGGAGGAGCTTCGCACATACCTCGCAGTCGACGCCGCCCCGTTCCCAGCGCACGCACGGCTGGCTGTCACGCTGTTGGACCACGCGAAGGTCACTTTCGGTCGCGTGGATCGGAGCTTTGTGATCTACGATAGTCACGCCGAGCGGACGTATCACGTTCACCGCGTCGCAATCCTCGGCGTCGAACATGCGGCTTTTCGTCGGCGGGGCCGTGCCACGCAGCCTCGATGAACTTTGCTTCCCACGAACGCGGAGGGTACTCGTGCAGTCCGCGGACGACTTCGCCCGTCAACTCGCTCCCGTTCTCGCGAACTCCCCGATCAAAGGGAAGCTGGCGCGTTCGTAAGCCGCGCTGATCCGTTGCCTATCTGTAGAAATGGAAGCGGCCGCCGCCGCTTCGATGCATTCCTGCTCGGTCAAACCTCGCCTGTCAGCAGTAACCGCTGCACGGAGAAGCGGTCTTTCACGTGGCGCGATTTGGGTCCAAGTTGCGCCGCATGACGAAGGCGACGGAAGCGAAGTGGGCAGAGCGCGTCCGGGAGTGGCGGGCGAGTGGGCTTTCGGCGGAAGATTTCGTGGCGGGCAAGGAGTATCGGGCGTCAACGCTGCATTGGGCAGCATCGCTGGTGTCAGGGCCGGGCTCCGGCGCGTCGGGGGTGGAAGCTACGGCGAGCGCGGGAAAGCCGCGATCCAAGGCGCCGTCACGTCGCCGGCCGCCGGTGGCCGCGAAGACGCCACGGTTCCTGCCGGTGCGCGCCGTTGGGGTTGGGCCAGCGTTGGGCGAGATTGTCATCGAGATCGGATCGGCACGTGTCCGCGTGGCTCGCGGGTTCGATGGATCGCTGCTCGGTGAGGTGGTCCGGGCGCTGGGAGCGGCGGCCCGATGATCCCCGCCGGCGTTCAGGTCTTCGTGGCACTCGATTCCGTGGACATGCGGTGTGGATTCGACCGCCTCGCGGCCATGGTACGCGAGCGGATGGGTTACGAGCCGCGCAGCGGCGCGCTCTTCGTTTTCGTTGGCCGCCGCCGTCAACTCGTAAAAATCTTGTTCGCCGATGCGACCGGGACATGCGTCTTCGCCAAGCGATTGGATAAGGGAGTGTTCTCTCTGCCTGCATCACCGGCGGCGGATGCGACGCACGTCGAAGTCGACGAATCGGCGATCGACGCACTGCTGGACGGTCTGGAGCTCACGCCGTCGACAGAGGCGTCTGCGCGTCGCGCTCGCCGACCACGCGTGCACTGACACGTTCGCGCGAGAAACATCGCATTATCCTGGACAGCAATCGCAAGCGTGCATACGTATGCGCGCGTGACGGACGCGCCGAGCGCGCAAACTGCCTACGACGACGAGAGCCTCGTCGCGACGGCCGATGAGCTGACCTCGTTGCGCAACGACAACGCATCGCTGCGCGACGAGCTCGCGAAAGCCAAGGACGCTCTCGCAAACTTACGCGCCCGATATCATCAATTGCTCGAGGAGCTGCACCTGCTCAAACGACGTCTGGTCGTCGCAAAAGCCGAGCGGCTCGACGATGTCGCCGACGCGCAGCTCGCCTTCGACAAGCTCCTGGCCGAGACCGAGGCGATAAAAAAGGTGCTCGACGCAGGCTCCTCCGACTCGCCACAACAAGCGGCGTCCCCTCCGCCGGGCGAAAAGCCGCGCGGACGTACGCGCCAAAATTCTCCGACGGGTCGACGCGATCTGTCCAAGTGCAACTTACCCGAGGTGCGCGTCGAGTTGCCTGATCCACTGCTCGAGGGAAAGGCCGAGCGCATCGGGGTCGACACGACCTCGCGCGTGGTGTTCGAGCGCGGTGGATACCGACGCCTGGTTGTCGGGCGCGTCGTGTACAAGGAGTCCGTGAAGGAAGCGCCGCGCCAGACCGACGGCAAGACGGGTGGGGGGACCGCGGCTGCGCCGACGGAGAAACACTTTCGCATCGTGACCGCGCCGATGCCCAAAGAGATCGTGCCTCGCGGCATCCTCGCCCCCTCGATGATCGCCCACGTGCTGGCCATCAAGTACGTCTTGGGCGTTCCCTTCTATCGCTACGAGCAGCAGTGCGCTCGCGAAGGCTTCTCGCTCGATCGCGGCACGATGTGCCGGTACGCCGAGCACGTCGGCGCGACCCTCGGCTGCATCGTCGAGGCGGCGCGCAAAGAGGCCATCGCCACCGCGTTCTGCTTGTCGACCGATGCCAC
>JBAULD010000231.1:0-6013 GCA_049578005.1 Polyangiaceae bacterium | reverse complement strand
CTACCCCTCCGAACGCGGTCCCGGACAAGGTCGCGCGGTTCATCTGACCGTCGCTCGCGATCCATCGCCGGCGGACCTCGCCGCGCAGCTCGCCGCCGCCGGTCTGCTTGCCCATCCGCGTCTCTTCGCGCTCTGGGTACGTGCGACGGGCGGCGCTCACAGGATCGCCGAGGGGTCCCACCTCTTGAGCGACGACGCGAGCCCGCGCGAGCTCATGGCTCGGCTCGAGAGGCGCGCCGGGGGCGGCAGCGCGCGGGTGACCTTTCCGGAAGGGTGGACCCGATTCGACATGGCGCGGCGCCTCCAGGACAAGCACGTCGTCGCGCTTCGTGACTTTCTCGACGCCACCACCGACGCCGCTCTCTTGAACGAGCTCGGGATCGAAGGCGACAGCGCCGAGGGATTTCTCTTCCCCGCGACCTACGAGTTCTCGCTCGACGACGACGGGCGGGACGTCGTGCGCCGCATGAAACGCGAATTCGATCGCCGCTGGGACGCCGCGTCCCGCGCGCACTCCGCGTCGCTCGGCGACGTCATGACATCGGCCAATATGAGCCTGCGCGACGTCGTGACGCTCGCCTCCCTCGTCGAGAAGGAGGCGGCCATGGATGACGAGCGGCCCCTCATCGCGAGCGTCTTCCTCAATCGCCTTCGCGACCCGACATTCCGGCCGAAACGGCTCGAGTGCGACCCCACCGCGGCGTACGGTTGCGTCCTCTTTCCGGAGAAGGCGGCATCCTGCGCCGCGTTCACCGGCAAGCCCACGGCCGCCATCGAGCACGACCCGGACAACCCGTACTCGACGTACACCCACGAAGGGCTCCCGCCGGGCCCGATCGCCAACGCCGGCGAAAAATCGATTCAAGCCGCCATGAACCCCGCGGCGACGCACTTCTTCTATTTCGTCGCGCGCGGCGAGGGCCGCCACGCGTTCTCCGAGACGTACGAGGCCCACGTCGCAGCCGTGCGAAACGGCAGCGTGCGGCGGTAGGCGAAACGCGGAGGGCGGGCGATGGCCCGACGGGCTGCCCGCGGCTCGAGGCGCGCCCGCGCTTGGTGCTAATGCCGGCGGATGCCCCCGTCCTCTCCCCTCCCCTGGTCTCCCCCGGCGCTGGGCGCCGCCGTGTTCATCGCGCTCCACTATCTCTTCTTGCGCGGCGCCTCGGGCCGAGTGGAAGACCGCCTCGGCGCGCTCGTGCTCGAGACGACCGCGGCGCTCGGGATTGCCCTCAGTCTCGTTCTCGGAGTCCGCGGCGCTTCGGTTCCGACCACCCGACTGGGCCTCGCCCTTGCCGCGACGAGCGGTCTCGCGATCTCGTTTGCCAGTGTTCTCATGTTCGCCGCGCTGCGCCGCGGCGGCCCGGTCGCCGCCACCGGGACTATCGTGCTCGGGGGCGGCGTCGTCCTCAGCGCGATTGCCGCGCCCTGGCTCTTCGGCGAAACGATCACCTTCCGCCGTCTCGTCGGCGTGTGTCTGGGACTGGCCGCGATGGCCGTCCTGTCCCGCGAGTGAAGCCGTGCGGGCTTCGGATCTCGTGATCTCGCGCGCAATCTGGTAGAGCGCCATCGTGCTCCTCATCGGTGACATCGGAGGGACGCACGCGCGTCTCTCGCTCCTCAACCCTCAGGGTCGAAGCGTCCGGCAGGAGGCATTCGAGAGCCGCAAATACCCGTCGCTCGAGGCGGTCGTCCGCGAGTTCCTGGGAAAACCGGTTCCGCGAGTCGCCGCCGCCGCCTTCGGGATCGCGGGGCCCGTGGTCAACGGCCGATGCACGGCCACCAATCTCCCGTGGGTCGTCGACGCGCGCGTCGTGGCGCGCAAGCTCGGCTTCCGGCGGGTCACACTCCTGAACGACCTCGTCGCGCTGTCGCTCGGGGCCCTGAGCGTCACGCGCCGCAAGCTTCACCTCGTCGGGGACGGCGGACTGCCCAAAAAGAAGGGCGCAAACGTCGCCGTCATCGCGGCCGGAACGGGGCTCGGGCAGGCGCTCCTCGTTTGGGACGGAGCGCGCTTCGTGCCGACGGCGACCGAAGGGGGGCACAGCGACCTCGCCCCGCGCGATGACCTCGAGGTCGACCTGCTTCAGTTCTTGCGGGCGCGCTTCGGTCACGTGAGCTGGGAACGCGTGCTCTCCGGCGATGGTCTCGGGAACCTCTACGACTTCTTCCGTCAAGCGAAGAATATCGCCGAGTCCGCCGAAAACGCGCAGGCCATCGTCGCCGCCGCCGATCGCAACGCCGCCATCTCGCAACTCGGTATGTCCGGCAAGAGCGAGGCTGCGTCCCGCGCGGTCGACTTGTTCGCGTCCATGTACGGCGCCGAGGCGGGCAACCTTGCGCTCAAGTCCCTGGCCGTCGGGGGCGTCTTCGTCTGCGGCAACATCGCGGCGCGCATGCTGCCCGTCCTCGACCGGGGCGGTTTCTATCGGGCGTTCGCCGACAAAGGGCGCTTCACGCCTCTCATGGAGCGCATTCCGATCGCGGTGGTGCTCGACAGCGACGTGGGGCTGGCGGGCGCGGCCCGAGTCGTCCTCGGAAGCAAATAGCGGGGGCCAAGCCGCTGGGCCTTTCGCTCTTCGCTGCTTGCAGTAGAACCATTCTTCATGCCGCGCCAATACAGCCCCGAGCAGATCCACCTCGCCGTAAGCACCATCAAGGGCCTCGCCATCGACGCCGTCGAAAAGGCCAACAGTGGCCATCCCGGTACGCCGATGGGGCTCGCGGACATCACCTTCGAAATCTTCACGCGCTACCTGCGCTACGACCCGCGCGACCCCGATTGGATCGGGCGCGACCGGTTCGTCCTTTCGTGCGGGCACGCCTCGATGCTGCTCTACGCGATGCTGCACTTGTCGGGGTACGACCTCCCGCTCCGCGAGCTCGAGGCGTTTCGCCAGTGGGGGAGCAAGACACCAGGGCATCCGGAGTACGGCCTGACGCCGGGGGTCGAGACGACGACCGGCCCGCTCGGTCAAGGCGTGGGCAACGCGGTCGGAATTGCGCTCGCGCTGAAGCTGAAGCAAGCGCGCTTCGGCGAGCCCTTTGCCGCGTCCCGCGTCTTCTGTCTCGCGAGCGACGGTGACTTGATGGAGGGCGTCAGCGCCGAAGCGTCGAGCCTCGCCGGGCATCTGCAGCTCGACAACCTCATCGTGATTTACGACGACAACCACATCACGATCGAGGGCGACACGTCTCTCGCGTACTCCGACGACGCGTGCAAACGTTACGAGTCGTACGGGTGGTTCTCGCAGTTCGTGGACGACGGCCACGACCACGCGAAGATCCGCGCCGCGATCGACCGCGCGCTCGCTCACAAAGGCCAGCCGTGCTTCATCCGCGCGCGCACCCACATCGGCCAGGGCGCGCCGCACAAGCACGACACGAAAGAAGCGCACGGCGAAGCGCTCGGGGCCGACGAGGTCGCGGCGACCAAGAGAGCGATGGGCTTCGACCCCGCGAAGTCGTTCTTCGTGCCCACCGACGTCTATACGCTCTTCAAAGAGCGGGCGGCCGATCTGGCGAGCGAGCACGACGCGTGGAACGCGCGGTTCGAAGCTTGGCGAAAGGCCGATTCCGAGCGCGCCGCCAGGCTCGACGCGTTCGAGAAGAAGACCGTCCCGGCGGGTCTCTACGAGGAGCTCCTCAAGGCGTTGCCCTCGAAAGACGACGCCACGCGCAACACCTTCGGCGCCCTCGAGCAGATCGTCGCCGCGCGCGTCCCCTCGTTCATCGGGGGCGCCGCCGATCTCGCGCCGTCGACCAAGACGCTCCTCAAGGACGGAGGCACGGTCTCGCCCGGCAAATTCGAAGGTCGCAACATGCACTTCGGCATCCGCGAGCACGGGATGGGTGCCATCTGCAACGGGATGGCGGTCAGCGGCGGCATCATCCCGTTCGGCTCCACGTTCCTCATTTTCAGCGACTACATGCGAGCGAGCGTCCGGCTCTCGGCGCTGATGCACCTCCAGTGCCTGTGGATCTACACGCACGACTCGGTGTTCCTCGGCGAGGATGGGCCGACCCATCAGTCGATCGAACAGTTGTGGTCGTTGCGCCTCATCCCCAACTTGTTCGTCGTTCGCCCCGCCGACGCGCTCGAGTGTGCGTCCGGCTGGGCGATCGCGATGGATCGCAAGCACGGCCCGACGGCCTTCGCGCTGACCCGCCAGAAGGTGCCGCAGATCGTCCGCGACCCCGGGTTCGATCCGAAGAGCGCCCTCCGGGGCGCGTACGTGGTCCAAGAAGCGGCGGGGGGCAAGCCCGATTGTGTCCTCGTGGGGACGGGGAGCGAGCTTCATCTCGCGATCGGCGCCAAGGCCAAGCTCGAGGCCTCGGGAAAACGAGTGCGCGTGGTCAGCGCGCTGTGCCTCGAGGCGTTCGCGGCGCAGGATCCCGCGTACCGGGAGAGCGTCCTCCCCAGAGGCGTGCGAAAGGCTTCAATCGAGGCCGGGCGATCGCTGCCGTGGAAGGCCATCGTGGGCGAAGACGGCCTGGCCATCGGCATCGATCGATTCGGTGCGAGCGCCCCGGACAAGGCGATCGCCGAGCACTTCGGATTTACCGTCGACGCCGTGACCGAGAAGATTCGCGCCTGGATGGGTTGAGGCGCGATTCGCCCCCCTCGGCTGCCCCCGCGCGCGGGGCTCCCGCGTGGCGCTGCTCTACGCGCCGCTCGTGCCCTTCTTCAGCCGCTTTGCGTCGGCGAACATGTCGACATTCGTAAACACGTAGACGGCGTGTTCGTTCTTCGCTCCGCCGGCGATATCGGTCAGCTTCTCGACGGCCGGGTCCTCGTATCGGCTCTTGTGACCGGCGGGGCCCGGCAAGCGGTAATAGGCAAACGACGCGGCCGTAGTCCCGTGCGCGAGCGGGTCGCGCGCCGCCGTCGCCCCGCTCTCCGACGCCAGTTGCTCGGCCTCGTCGGCGTCCCACGTCGGAGGCGGCTCCCACACGACGCGCTTGAACTTCTTCTTCACGCTCGCGAGGAAATCTTTGACCGCGGACTTGTTGCTCCGCGACGGCGTGAAATCGGGCGGAGCCACGAATACGGCAATCTGAGCGTCGAGCTCTTTGGCCACCTCGGTGAGGTTCTTCAAGGCGATTTCGGTCACTTTGGCGTCGCGAAACCCCTCTTGACCGATTTCTCGCGGGGCGAGCAGGGAGAACGCAAACCCGGGAGGCGCCTCTCGACGCCAGCGGCGGATTGTGCCGGTGCCCGGCTGCGCCACGTGGGTTTCTTGCACCTCGACGAAGAGGAACTCTTTGAAATACCGCGTGGCGGGAACAGGGAAACCGGCACACCCGATCGTGATCATGGGCTTATGACACCTTAGCACGTTCGGTTCGATTCCCTCGATTCAACCGCCCTTCACGGCTGCCCTTCTTCGCTCGCCACGGGATGGCCCATGAGCTTTCTCGCGAGCTTGCGGCCCAGCTTTCGAGCTGCCGCGCGAAGGGCGTCCGCGCCGTGGAACTCCCCGGACAGGGGGTCGGCCGCGCCGCCGGTCTGGTCGACGGCAATCACCTCCTCGGCCCGAAGATCGCCCGTGTCGTGCTCGTGGGCCGCGCCCGCCTCCGGAACGATCCAGGCGCGCCCCACGATCCCGACGTCGATCCCGCGCGCGAACGGGGCGCCCGCGCGCGCCGCGACGCCCTCGCTCGACTCGCTCGCGCGAAGCACTTCGATTTCGGCTAGCGGCCACCCATCGCCCGACTCCAACGATCCTTCCGCCGAGAGCTCTTCGCGCACGCCGCTCGCCACTTCGTCGGCCGCGACGGCGTCCGCGACGAGCGACCGCACGAGCTTCACGCGCAAGCGCGCTTGCCCCTCGCCGCCGTACGCGGCCCGATACCCGCACGACGCAGCCAGGAGCACGAAGCACGAAAGCGCACCTGTCCGGATGCGTTCCCTCGGCGGCCGGTGCCCGCTCATCCCACGATGAAGCTTACGATCTTGCCCTTGACGTAGATGAACTTCTTCACGGTCTTTCCTTCGACGTACGCGCGAACGCGC
>JBAULD010000230.1:0-6331 GCA_049578005.1 Polyangiaceae bacterium | reverse complement strand
GCTCGTGGCCGACTGGGTGCTCGGCGCGAGCGACGGGGCCGCCGCGCTGCTGACGCCGCGCGGGCACGTGCGCAACCTCTTGGGTGGAGTGCCTCCCTTGGATGTGTCGCAGCGGGCGAGCGCGATAGCCCTGGTCCTGCTTGCGATCGGGTGGGCCTCGGTCGCGTGGAGGCGGGCGCGGTGAGGTCCGTGGGGCGTGCTAGAACATCGCGGCAATGAACGATCCGGCCCGGTTTGCGCCGAAGCCGCCGTGGCTCAGGGTGAGAGCCCCTGGCGGCGAACGCTACGGCGAGCTCAAGGCGACGTTCCGGAGCCTCGACCTCCACACCGTCTGCGAGGAGGCGCGCTGCCCCAACGTGGGCGAGTGCTGGAACGAGGGAACCGCCACTGTGATGCTCCTCGGCGATACCTGCACCCGCGCATGTCGGTTCTGCGCGGTGACGACCGGTCACCCGCGCGGCGCGGTCGACGTGCGAGAGCCCGAGCACGTGGCGCGGGCGCTGTCGCGCATGCCGCTGCAATACGTCGTGATGACGATGGTCGACCGCGACGACTTGCTCGACGGCGGCGCGGGGCACGTGGCGAAGACCGTGATGCGACTGAAAGATCTCCGGCCCGACATGCTCGTGGAAACGCTGCTCGGTGACTTCGGCGGACACCTCGACGCTGTCGACCTCACGGTCGACGCGCACCCGGACGTTTGGGCGCACAATATCGAGGTCGTGCGCCGGCTCCAGCGCACCATCCGCGACGTCCGGTGTAGCTACGAGCAATCGCTCCGCGTTCTGCGCCGCGCCAAAGAGCGCGCGCCGGACATCGTCACCAAGAGCTCGATCATGGTGGGCATCGGCGAGACCGACGACGAGGTAGTCGAGACCATGGGCGACCTGCGCGCGGCGGGCGTGGACATCGTCACGGTCGGACAGTACCTACGGCCCACGCCGAAACACGCGCCCGTTGCACGATACGTCGAACCTGAACGCTTCGACCAGTTCGCGCGCGAAGGACGGTCGCTCGGCTTCGCGTTCGTGGCATCGGGACCGTTGGTGAGGAGCTCGTACAAGGCCGCCGAGGTGTTCGTCCGGAGCGTCCTCCGCCCGGGCGACCCGGAAGCCGCCGAAGGCCTCTTGCGCGACCGCCTGGCCCGCGCCCACGTGCACGCGCAAAGCACGAGCGAACTGGCGGCGCATACTGCGGCGACCCTCGTGCCGGCTCGCTCCTTGGTCCGCCGCTAGCCGAGGGGCCGCTTCTCAGCGCCTGCGGTAGACGCGACGGCGCAGCGCCGGCTCGTCTTCGTGCGCCACGACCGGCCCCGGCTCGAAGACGCCCTCGTCGATGAGGGGCGCGTAGACGGCGTCCCGGCCGTCGACGTAGTCGGGGACGTACGTCACGTCGATGACGTCCGTATATTTCATCGCGTCCTCGAAGATCCGTGCGCCGCCGATGAACCACACGTCGCCGCCGCCGACGAGTTCCAGCGCTTCTTCGACGGAGCGCGCCCGCTCGACGCCCGGAACGTCGATCGGGCGGCTGGTCACGACGATATTGCGGCGCCCTTGAAGCGGCTTGCCGATGGACTCGAACGTGGTCCGGCCCATGACGACCGCCGACCCCAGCGTCACCCGCTTGAACCGCCTCCAGTCGCCGAGGTAGCGCCAAGGGATGGTCCCCTCGACGCCGATGATCCCGTTCGGCGAAGCGGCGAAAATGATTCCTCGCATCGGCTAGACCGCAACCTTGAACGGGATAGCCGGGTGGGGCTCGTATCCCGTGAGAACGAATTGCTCGAGGATCGCCGGCGTGTCGGCCTGGAGAAGCGGATTCAAGTCGTCGAGCCCGCGGATCGCGGGACCGATGGCGAGGCGCGGGAGCGGTCTCGGTTCCCGCTCGAGCTGCTTCTTCAAGCCCGGGACGTGATCGTACTCGGCCATCGATCCGTCGGCCTTCGCCGTATAGACGTGGGCGTCGACGAGGGTATGCGCAAAAATGCCGGCGCGCATCCCGGCAAAGCGCGCGAAGAGCTCGAGGAGAAGCGCGTAGCCCGCGATGTTGTACGGAACGCCCAGGGCGACGTCGGCGCTGCGCTGGGTGAGATGCAAACAGAGCATCGGCTCGCCGCGCTCGTCGAGCTGGACGTTGAGCGCGAAGAGCAGGTGGCAAGGCGGCAGATTGCTCGCTTGCGCGTTGCCGGGGGCCCAGGCGCTGACCACAAGGCGACGGCTCATCGGATTACGCTTCAGCTCTTCGACGACCCAAGCGATTTGATCGCGGTACGCAGCGCGCGGCTCACGCCCCTCGTCCGCAGCGTGAACGGGGAAATGACGCCAGAAGTTTCCGTACGCGCTCGGAACGCGCCCGCTTTCGTCGGCCCACGGATCCCAGAACTTGCAGCCGTGCTTCTTGAGGAGGCCGATGTGCGTGTCGCCGCTCAGAAACCACAGATTCTCGATGACGATGTTCTTCCAGGATATCTCTTTGGTCGTAAGCAGGGGAAAGCCCTGGCGAAGGTCGATCTCGTAGTTGACGTTGAACGTGGAGAGCGTGTCCACACCGGTCCGGTTGGGCTTTCGCGTCCCTTTCGTGAGGACTTCGCGCACGAGGTCGAGATACTGTTTCACGTGGTCGTTTGATCGCCCTGGAGAAGGGCGGCGTCAACATCCGGCTCGGACTGCTTCTGCCGCTCCTTGGCGGCGGCCTGCGCGCGCATCTTCGACTGTATCTCCTCGGCTCGCCTCGACAAACTCTGCGCCTCGGCGGCGACGGTGGGGTCGGTCGCGTGCTCGGGGGTCCCGCGCAGCAAGTCCGAATAGGAGCGGCAACTGCGCGCGAGCTCCACCCCATTGCCGATCTCCTCGAAGATGGCAATCGAGCGCTTGAGGTGCTCGGCCGCGTCGCGGACGCCCGTTCCTCCGGCGCTCGCCGCCGACGTCACTTCGCCGAGCGAGCGAAGCGCGACGCCGAGCTGCACTCGGCTCCCGGTCTGAGAAAACAGATCCACCGAGCGCTGCGTGCACTCACGCGCCTTCGTGTACTCGCGCTGAGCGAGATACGCCTTGCCCAGGCCGCGGGCCGCTTCGGCGAGCCCGAGCTTGTCGCCGAGTTCGTCGGCGACCTCCTCGGCCTGCTTGAGCATCGCGACGGCTCGGGCCGGATTGCCCAGGCGATTGTGCGTCTCGCCCATGTTCGTGAGGATGAGGGCCGTTCGGTTGCGATCGCCGGTCTCCTTGGCGATGTCGTGCGCCTCGGCGAAGAGCGCGAGCGCCTTCTTGTCCTCACGCATGTCCTGCGCGACCGTGCCCAGGTTGTTCAGCGTGATGCAGACGCCCACGAGATCGCCGATTTCGCGGCGAATGCGGAGCGCGTGCTCGAACACTTCGAGCGCCGCCTTGGTGTTGCCCGAGTCCTGCTGGACCAGACCGAGGTTGTTCAAGCTGAGGGCGATGCTACGGCGATCTCCCAGCTTGCGGCGCATCGCGAGGCCTCGCAGCGTATACTCGAGCGCGAGGGCATAGTCGCCCTTGAGCCAGTGTAGCTTTCCGATGTCGTCGAGCGTGCTGCCGACGCCGCGCTCGTCGCGGGACTGCCCGAAGAGGGCGAGCGCGGCCGTGAAATGGCGCGACGCCTGGTCGAGTAGGCCCGTTTCCCGATAGAGCCTTCCGATGCGCGAATGCGCCGCTCCGCCTTTGCTCCGGAGATCGAGCCGCCAGGCTCGCGCGAGCATTTCGGTGAAGGCTCGGAGCGCGTCTTCGTTGCGTCCGAGCGCGTGCAGCACGTCCCCGTAGTGGTGAAGAGCGCGCATCCGGAGGTCTTCGTCCGCTTCCTCGGTCGGGTTGGGGGGCTGACTGCGACCTTTGGACGCACCCTGTTCGCCGTCGAGCAGCGCGAGCCCCTTCGCGTAGAGTTCGGCGGCTTTGGCGTTCGCGTAGTGCGAACGCGAGACGTCCGCGGCCTTCACGTAGGCCATCGCCGCGAGGGCATTGGCCCCGGCCTTCTCCCGGTGGCGGCCGAGCATTTCGAGGTATTCCTCGCTGGCCTCGATGTTCTCCCGAAACGAGAGCCAGTTGGCGATCGCGCGATGGTAAAGGCGTGAGGATGCCGATGCCGTCAGCCGTTCGAGCGCCTCGCGCTCGAGGTTGTGCTTGAAGACGTACTCCTCGTCGCCTGCGAACGTGCTGTCGGGAAGGCGGAGCAAGTAGTCTCGCTCGACGAGATTGGAGAGGATCTGACGCGTCACGAGGACGTCGGCCGCTTCCCCGCCTTCCCACGTGTCCGGGGGAGCGGCGCGCTGGCGGCGTGTGGCCACGAGCCCGCCGACCCAGAACACGCTGCCCATCGCCGCCGCCCGCTCGAGCAGGTCCCGCTCGTCCGCCGAGAGCGCTGCGATCCGTGCTTGAACGGCGTCCTGGACGCTCAGCGGCAGCCTCACGCCGCCGAGCTTGTCCAGGTGAATGGTCCAGTGGTCCTCGTCGAAATCGCTCGACGCTTCGAGCACGCCGCTCTCGTGGTAAACGCGCACGATCTGCTCGAGAAGCGCCGGGTTGCCGCCGGCCAGCTCGACGGCCTCTTCGACGAGCGCGTCGACTTCCTGATCGCCGCACGGGGACAGCAGATCGTGCATCACGACGGCCGCATCGACGTCGCTCAGCGCGGCCAGTTCGATGACCGTATGCCGATCGCCGCCGTGACGGCTCCAGTCCTCGCGCCTCGCGAGGATCTCGGGCCGAGCGATGCAAACGAGGAGGATGGGGGCCCGCAGCGCGTCGATGAGCGAGGCCAAGAGCTCGAGCGAATCGTCGTGCGCCCACTGCAGATCGTCGAAGACGAGCACGAGCGGCTCGGCTTCTTTGGCCGCGTCGAGCTCGAAGAAGTTCTTGATGACCGCTCGCCGCATCGACGGCACTTGCTGCGCGTCGCCCTCGACGGCGTTGATCAGCGGCGAGCCCTGGAAGTCGAGGTCGAGCAGCTTGCCGAGAAAGTACGCGACGTCGCCGACTTTGCGATCCTCGAGCACGGCCGAGAGCTGGGCACGCACTTGCACTTTCGCCGCCTCGACGTCCATGCCCTCGACGATCCCGATGCGCGCGCGCAGCACCCGCGCGAACACTTCGTAGGACGGGCCCGCGCTGCGGGCAGCCCCCCGAAAGACACGCGGGGCCAGGTGCCCCTCTCTCGCGCGTACGAGAAAGTCCCGAACGAGACGGGTCTTTCCGACGCCTGCCGGAGCGACGACCGTGACGGTGTGAGCCAACTTTTGTTCGGCGGCGAGGGCGTAAGCGCGCTCGAGCTCGCGCATCTCGCCGGCTCGGCCGACCAGTGTGGCGCGCCTGTCACTTACGGAAAAGCGAGAAGAGAAGAGACTGTCGGTAACCAAGACTGGGCGAGGATAGCCGAAGGGGCGGTTCCGATCCTGTCGGCTGCCCCGCAGGGCGAGCTGGGCAAAGCGCGAGCGCGATCAACTTGGCCCTTGCCCTTCGACTGTGGTTGTCAATTGGACACCCTTTCGTGCGCCCCGCTCCTCTCGCCTTCGCATCGATCCTCGCGACGCTCACGCTGTCGTCGGGGGCGTTCCCTGGATCGGTGCAGAAACACGCCACCACCGCGCGCGCGAACGCGTTCGGGCCGGCGGCGCTGCGCTTCGGCAGGAGCATCGGTTCGCCGACGGAAGGGCGTCTCGTAGGGGGCGCGCATCTCGAGACGGCGCCCTATCTCCGCATCGTTCCGGCGTACGAGAGCGGCGACGTCCGTTGGGGGCTGGAGCCGCTCGTGGCGATGATCGATCGCGCGGCGCGCGCCGTGCGGCGGCACTTTCCGGAGGCGATCGCGTCGGTCGGACACCTGTCGCGCGCAGGGGGCGGCGATCTCGATCGCCACCACTCCCACGAGAGCGGCCGCGACGCTGACGTCAGCTTCTACGTCCGAAGCGCGTCCGGAAAGCAACTGTTGCCGACGCGCTTCGTCGCGTTCCGCGGCGACGGGACCTCGGTGGGCTGGCCGGGTGCGTATTTCGATGACGCGAAAAACTGGGCGTTCGTTGCGGCGATGGTGAGCGACCCCGAGGCGCACGTCACCCACCTGTTCGTCGCCGCGCCGCTTCGTGCTCGCTTGCTCGCCTACGCCGAGCGAATCGGCGCACCAGCGACGCTCCGCGTCCGCGCGGCGGAGGCGATGCAACAGCCGCGAGGGGCGCTTCCGCACGACGATCACTTCCACGTGCGGATCGGGTGTCCGTCGCACATGAACGGCTGCGTCGAGAATCCCGCGGCCCGCACGAACGGTGCGTTCTTGGCCGGCGCGTCGCACGGACGGCGCGGCGGCAGTCCCGCCTTCGAGG